>JAZRWX010000086.1:0-4029 GCA_045599905.1 Acutalibacteraceae bacterium | reverse complement strand
AACTGCAAAACAGCAGTGAATCGGACTGTAATCCGTCCGGAATCGTGACCGACTGGAACGATTTTGTCAACGAGTTTGACGTGGAAAAACTGGCGTTTAATCTGCATAAAATGGGTGCGGGATATTATTTCATCACCCTGTTGCAGGGGGACAAATATATGTGCGCGCCCAATGCCGTGTTTGATAAATATGCCGGTACCAAACCGGGGGACGGCCTGCTCTTTGCGGGATCTGCCGGCGGATATTATCAAGGCGCTGAAAAAATACGATATTGATTTTTTTCTGTATTTCACGGGGGACGGCCCCTATGCTTCCGAAGAACTGAATCCCGATCTGCTGATCGGTAATCCGCAAAAGCCGGTGACCGAGCCGTTTGTGCAAAAATGGGCGGAGGTCATGCAGGAATACGCCGAACGCTACGGTACCGACGTGAAGGGCTGGTGGATCGACGGCTGCTGGTTCGGGTATAACGATGAACTGATGGGATATTACCACCGCGCGGCCAAGGCCGGCAATCCCGATTCCATGATCGCCACCAACGTCCGCGGCACCACCCGTTACGGTGTGGGACTTTCAACCGAAGAATACGTGGCAGGCGAGCGGAACGATTTTGATATGCTGCCTGTTTCCCGTATTGTGGACGGGGCGCAAAGCCACATTTTAGCCCCCATCGGTATTTTGCCCGACGGGGTGGAGGCGTACGGCGGTTGGGCACACTGCGGCACCGTTCGCACCAAAGAATATATGCTGGATTATATCAAAAAAGCAAATGCTATCGGTACGCCTGTTACGGTGGATATGCAGGTCTACCGGGACGGTTCTTTCAACGAAGAACAGCAGGCACTTTTAGAATGGGTCGGAAAGCGGTTGTAAAAACCGCTCGATAATAAAAATTATTAAAACCAATGGAGGTAATTGATTATGGCAGAAAACAGATACATCGGCGATTATCCGGTCATCGGCATCCGTCCCGTCATCGACGGCAGACGCGGCCCGATGCGCCTGCGTGAAAGTCAGGAAGACCAGACCATGGCAATGGCCGAGGCGGCAAAGAATCTTTTTGAGGAAAATCTCCGTTATTCCAACGGCGATCCGGCAAAGGTCATCATTGCCGACACCACGATCGGCCGTGTGCCGGAATCCGCGGCTTGCGCCGACAAATTCCGTAAAGAGGGCGTTGACATCACCCTGACCGTTACCCCGTGCTGGTGCTACGGGTCGGAAACCATGGATATGGATCCCAACACCATCAAGGCGGTTTGGGGCTTCAACGGTACCGAACGTCCGGGCGCCGTTTACCTCGCTTCGGTATTGGCAACCCACACCCAAAAGGGTCTGCCGGCATTCGGCATTTACGGTCATGAAGTGCAGGATGTGGACGACGTCACCAATATTCCCTGCGACGTAAAAGAAAAACTGCTTCGCTTCGGTCGCGCGGCGATCGCCGTTGCCACCATGCGCGGTAAATCCTACTTGCAGATCGGCTCGGTCACCATGGGTATCGGCGGCTCTATCATGGACCAGAACTTCATGGAAGACTACTTCGGTATGCGTGTGGAATCGGTCGACGAGGTCGAGATCCTGCGCCGCATGGAAGAGGGCATCTACAATAAGGAAGATTATGAAAAGGCCCTTGCCTGGACGAAAGAACACTGCAAAGAGGGTCGCGACGACAACCCTGAATCGGTCGAATTTCTCGGCAAAGAACGCCGCATTAAATTCAACCGTGAAGAAAAGGATAAACAGTGGGAATTCACCATTAAGATGTACTGCATCATCAAAGACCTGATGAACGGCAACAAGAACCTGCCGGCCGGCTTTGAAGAGGAAATGGTGGGTCATAACGCCATCGCCGCCGGTTTCCAGGGTCAGCGTCAGTGGACCGACCACTGGCCGAACTGCGACTATCCGGAAGCGGTGTTGAATTCCAGCTTTGACTTTACCGGTAAGAAAGAACCGATGGTTCTTGCCACCGAAAACGACATTCTCAACGGTATGAGTATGCTGTTTATGAAACTGCTAACCGGCCGCGCGCAGATCTTTGCCGACGTCCGTACCTTCTGGTCACCGGAAGCCACCAAACGTGTTACCGGTTATGACTTTACCGGCAAAGCAAAAGAAAACGGCGGTATCATCCACCTGCTCAACTCCGGCGCGGCGTGCCTTGATGCCTGCGGCGAATGTGTTGACGAAAACGGCGACCACGTCATGAAACAGTGGTGGGACGTTACCGAAGATGATATCAAGAAGATGACCGACGCCACTGTCTGGTGTGAAGCCGGTTTCGATAACTTCCGCGGCGGCGGATATTCCAGCCACTTTGTTACCCGTGCCGAAATGCCGGCAACCATGATCCGTCTGAATCTGGTCAAGGGTCTCGGCCCGGTTTTGCAGATCGCCGAGGGCTGGACGGTCAACCTGCCCGACGAAGTGACCGATACGCTGATGGACCGCACCAATCCGACCTGGCCCTGCACCTGGTTCACCCCGCGCTGTGACGGCAAGGAAGGCAGCCCGTTCAAGACCGCCTATGACGTCATGAACAACTGGGGTGCCAACCACGGCGCGATCTCCTATGGCCATATCGGTGCCGACCTGATCACCCTTTGCTCGATGCTGCGCATTCCGGTCTGTATGCACAACGTTCCGGAAAAAGATATCTTCCGTCCGTCGGCATGGAATGCCTTTGGTATGGATAAGGAGGGCGCCGACTTCCGCGCCTGCCAGAACTTCGGACCGCAGTTCAAAAAATAAGGAGAAACACTATGCCTGTTGATCCGATGACGTACGAAAAGGGCAACGCAGATACATCGCTTGAAACCTATGAATGGGATAACGTCTGGTGGGAACGTACCGAAAACGTGACCGCCAAACGTATCCTTTACATTGGTGACTCCATTTCTTACGGCACGCGCCAGATCGCCACGGCGACGGCAAAGGAAGAATTGCTGTTTGACGGGTTTGCGACCTCCAAGGCGTTGGATAATCCCTATTATATTCCGACTCTTGAAATTTTCATGGCACAGCAGCCCCGTCGGGACGCGATCCTTTTCAATAACGGTCTGCACGGCTGGCATCTGGACGAAGAAACGACCTACCGTGAAAACTACCGCAAAGCGGTACGGTTTTTACTGGAAAAAGGATCGGCACCGATCTGGATCCTGCTGACCACCGACGATGCTTCCGATCCCGAACGCAACCGCCGTGTTCTCCGCCGGAACGAGATCGCGCGGGAAATCGCCGCGGAGTTCGGGCTTCCGGTCATTGATCTGTATGAAGTCGTCACGTCGGTCGATCTTCACGGTCCGGACGGTATCCACTTCACGCAGGACGGATACCAGCGGATCGCCGACTGCCTTGTGGCAACCTTAAAAGAACATTTCGGTATGTAACAAAAAGGACTTTGCCCAAAGGGCAGAGTCCTTTTTTACCGCAAGAAAAACGGACAGAGCGGCAAATCGCCTTTCTGTCCGTTTTGTGATTCTTATAAAACTTTTCCGAGGAAATCCTGCAAACGGGCGGATTTCGGATGGCTGAATAATTCGTCCGGTGTGCCCTCTTCCATGATGATCCCTTCATCAATGAACAGTACGCGGTCGGCGACCTCACGGGCAAAGCCCATTTCGTGGGTGACGACCAGCATGGTCATACCGCTTTTTGCCAGATCTTTCATGACCGAAAGTACTTCGCCGACCATTTCGGGGTCCAGCGCGCTGGTCGGTTCGTCAAACAGCATGACGTCGGGCTGCATACACAGTGCGCGCACAATGGCGACACGCTGTTTCTGTCCGCCGGAAAGTTGGGAGGGATAGGCGCCTGCGCGATCGGCAAGACCGACCTTTTCAAGCAGTTCCATGGCGCGTTTTTCAGCGTCTGCCTTTGAAATTTTCAGCAGTTTCATCGGCGCGATGGTCATGTTTTTCAACACGGTCATGTGCGGAAACAGATTGAACTGCTGGAACACCATGCCCATTTTCATGCGGTGGACGTTGATATCGACTTACGGGTCGGTAATGTCAGTCCCTTCAA
>JAZRWX010000085.1:0-5640 GCA_045599905.1 Acutalibacteraceae bacterium | reverse complement strand
TGCGGCGCCGATTTTCTGACCGTGACCCCCGGCGTACGGTTTGCCGACGGGGATATGGGCGATCAGAAACGTGTTATGACACCGGCCGAAGCGAAAAAGATCGGTTCGGATTATATCGTTGTCGGCCGTCCGATCACCGCGGCGGAAGATCCGGTCGCCGCTTATGAACGCTGTATTGCCGAATTCGTCGATTAAGGAGAAATGAAAATGGAACTGAAACAATTGATCGCAAAAGATCTGCTGAAAATCAAGGCGGTGTTTTTCCGCCCGGAAGAACCGTTTACCTGGGCGAGCGGTATCAAAAGTCCGGTGTACTGTGACAACCGGCTGACGCTGACCGCGCCGGAAGTCCGTTCGGACGTGGAAAACGGTCTGGCACAGCTGATCCGTGAAAACTATCCCGATGCCGAGGTGCTGATGGGAACTTCTACCGCGGGTATCGCCCACGCGGCGATCACTGCGCATCTGATGGATCTGCCGATGGGATACGTCCGTTCCGGCGCGAAAGATCACGGCCGCCAGAATCAGATTGAAGGCCGCCTTGAAAAGGGACAAAAAGTTGTCGTTGTGGAAGACCTCATTTCCACCGGCGGCAGCGTGATCGAGGTCGTCAACGTTTTGCGCGAAGCCGGCGCGGACGTTTTGGGCGTCGTGTCCATCTTCACTTACGGTATGCAGAAAGGTCTGGATCGACTTGCGGCGGCCGATGTGAAGAATATTTCACTGACCGATTTTGACTGTATCGCCGACGTTGCGGCGGAAGAAGGATATATCAGGCCGGAAGACATCAAACGGCTGATCGCGTTCCGCAACAATCCGTCGGATGAAAGCTGGATCGGGGCAAATCAATGAGAAGTATTATCGATACGCTGGATCTGACCGTCGGGGAACTGGACGAATTGATCGCCACGGCGGAAGATATGATCGCCGACCCGGAAAAATACGCCCGGAAATGCAGCGGCAAAAAACTGGCAACGCTGTTTTTTGAGCCGTCTACCCGTACCCGTTTGAGTTTCGAGGCCGCCATGTACGAACTGGGCGGTCACGTCCTTTCGGTCGCCGGAACGAACTCTTCTTCCGCGACCAAGGGGGAAAGCGTGGCGGATACGGCAAGAGTGGTCGGCTGTTACGCGGATATTATCGCCATGCGTCACCCGAAAGAGGGGGCGGCGCTGGTTGCCGCTCGTAATACGTCGGTGCCGGTCATCAACGCCGGAGACGGCGGACACTGCCACCCGACCCAGACGCTGGCGGACCTGCTGACGATCCACCGTGAAAAAGGAACTTTCGACGGCTTAACCGTGGGATTTTGCGGCGATCTGAAATACGGCAGAACGGTGCATTCGCTGATCAACGCGCTGTCCCGTTATAACGGGATCCGTTTTGTGCTGATCTCACCGCAGGAACTGTGCCTGCCCGAATACATCAAGACCGAAGTCATCGAAAAAAACGGTATGCAGTACACCGAAACCGCTTCTCTCGAAGAGGCGCTTCCGCAGTTGGATATTCTGTATATGACCCGTATTCAGCAGGAACGTTTTGACGATCCGGCGGTGTACGAACGGCTGAAAGACAGTTATATTCTGACGGCTGAAAAATTAGATCTCGCAGGTCCCGAATGTTCGGTCCTGCATCCGCTGCCGCGTGTGAACGAAATCAGCATCAAGGTGGACGATGACCCGCGCGCCTGCTATTTCAAGCAGGTCGAAAACGGGAAATATATGCGCATGGCGCTGATTTTGAAACTGCTGGAAGACCGGCGGGAACCGGTCACTTTGGATGGCGTGACCGGAAAGGTGTGCCGGAATCCGCGCTGTATCACTTCCTGCGAGCAGGAACTGGAACACCGTTTCAAACTCGGGGCGGACGGTAAAACCTACCGCTGTGTCTACTGCGAAGCGGAAGAAACCGAAGAATAACGAAATCAAATTGGATCTCCGAAAACATTTTTTTCTGCTTTCGGGGATTTTGTTTGTGCAAACGCAAAAAAGTGCAAAAAGGGTGTTTCATTTTGCGCGATGATGTGGTATGATGAATGCAGATATTGCAATTTGACCGCTATACCTGTCGGGACGGCAAATGACAGTGGGGAAATATATGTTAAAAGAAAAATACATCTGTCCGACTGACCTGCTTTTATCCGTTGCGGAAAACGAAGCAACGGCGCACCGTTACGCGGCGCATATAAGTGAACTTTTCAATACGCTGGACCCGGAAATGATCGGCTCGGCGTATGCGTCGGCGCTGGAAAAAGGGGACTGGCAATCGGCCGTTCGTCTGTGCGCGGAACATTTTCGCCGGACAGACGACGTTGATCTGGATTTTTTGAAGACGACCGCCCGTTACGATAAACGAGAAGCCAAACGTGCCGTAAACGGCGGTGTTACGGTCGTTGAAATCGATTGGGATTTTCCGGACGGAAAAATCGATTATCTGTTTGACGCCAGTCAGACGACCGGCACGGTCAATCCCGAATGGGTATGGCAGTTGAACCGCCACGGTTTCTGGCAGGAAATGGCGTGTGCTTATGCCGAAACGGGCAATGAAAAATACGCCCGCGCGTTCACCCGTCAACTGCTGGACTGGCTCGCGCAGACCGAATGCGGGGAAAACTGGAACGGTGTCGGCAGTGCGTGGCGCACGATCGAATGCGGACTGCGGCTGTCTATCAGCTGGCCGATCTCATTTTTTGCGTTTCGCCGTTCAAAAGCGTTCGGCGATCTGCCGCTATTGCTGATGATCGCATCGATGCGGCGCCAGGCGGAGCATCTGCTGGCGCATTATACCGGGCAGAACTGGCTGATGATAGAAACCGACGGGCTGTATTATTTTGCCTGCCTTTTTCCGGAGTTCACCGAATCCGAAAACTATCGGAACGCGGCTTTCCGGCTGTTTTGGGGCGGTTTTTCGGGGCAGATCCTGCCGGACGGTATTCAGGATGAACTGACGTCCGATTATCGTTGGGGCGTTTTTGACAGTGCTATACGAATTCTGGCGCTGGCACGGGTCACCGGTTTCGGGAACGAACTGCCGGACGGATTTACCGATCTGCTGATGAAGATCGTTCACGCCAATATGCTGCTTTCGACACCGGGGCTGACCCAACCCCGTACCAATGACACCTATACCGTACCGACTGCGTTTATCATGCGCCGCGCCAAGGAATATTTGCCGTATGACCCGTTGTACGATTACGTTCTTTCCGACCGTCAGGCGGGAACACCCCCGACGGGTGACACCGCTTCGGTATTTCTGCCGTATGCCGGATTCTGCGCCATGCGTTCCGACTGGGGCGCCGACGCGACCTATCTGTGCTTTGACGTGGGGCCGCTCGGAATGGCGCACGTTCATCAGGATATGCTGAACATCAACCTGTATAAAGGGGAAGAAGAACTGATTTTTGACGACGGCGGCGGTCACTACGAATTTTCCGAAATGCGCCGCTACGCGCTGTCGGGGTATGATCACAATACCGTGCTGGTGGACGGCATGGCGCAGAACCGTACCGAACCGAAAAGATACAATGCGCCGGTATCGGCCGGCTGGAAAAGCAATGATACGTTTGATTACGCCTGCGGAACGTATGACGGGCCTTTCGGTGCGGAGGGAAACCGTCCCGCCGTACATAAAAGGGAAGTGCGTTTCTGCAAACCGGACTTTTTTCTTGTCCGCGATACGCTGACTCCGCGCGATCAACAGCGGCACAGTTACGAACTGTTGTTCCAGCTGGATACACTGAAAGTAAAAAACGTTGACGGGTATCAGAACGCCGTGCTGACCGATTTCGGCCGGGAATACGATCTGCTGATCGTTCCGCTGGATGATCCGGACGCCACCGCCACGCAATGGCATTTCGCAAGCGCCCGGAAAGATCCGTATAGAGGTTGGTACGTCGGCCGTCACGATAAGAAAACGCACCCTGCAACAACCGTTTCGCGAACGGTTGAAAACGCCGGGGATTACTGCTTTGAAACCCTGCTTTTCCCGATCGCCCGCGGCGAAAAACTGCCCCGGATCGAGCGGCGGCAGGACGGCACACTTGAAATCCGTTTTCGCGGAAAAGCGTATCTGCTGACCGATAAATTGGATCAGTAAACGTTGATATTTGTAAAAACGAAAGTGAGGATCTTATGACACACGAACAGTATCTGAAAAATTTGTCCGTGCCGGAAGGCAGGATCGATGTGATCCTTGATACCGACGCTTATAACGAGATCGACGATCAGTTCGCCATCAGTTATATGATCCGCCACACCGAAAAACTGAATGTCAAAGGCATCTGCGCGGCACCGTTCTTTAATTACAAGGCGGAAAATCCGGCAGACGGCATGAAAAAAAGCTATCGGGAAATTTTGAACCTGCTGTCTTTGGCGCATCGGGAAGATCTGAATCCCCTGGTTTTCGAGGGATCGGGCGAATATCTGAAAGATGAAAAAACACCGGTTCTTTCACCCGCGGCGGAGTTTATTGCCCGTCAGGCGAATGACTATTCACCCCAAAATCCGTTGTATATTGTCGCGATCGGTGCCATTACCAACGTGGCTTCGGCGATCCTGCTGAACCCCGCGATTGCGGAAAACTGCGTGATTGTCTGGCTGGGCGGTCACGGCATTCACATGGATTCTCCCGGAAGTGAATTCAACATGGTGCAGGATATCGCCGCGGCACGGGTCGTTTTCCAATGTGGCGCGCCGCTGGTCATTCTGCCGTGCGGCGGTGTCGTGGATCATTTTGCGACCAGCCGGTACGAACTGGAACATTGGCTGCAGGGCAAAAACGAACTTTGTGATTATCTGTGCGGTATCGTGATCAAAGAGGCGGAATCCTATGCCGCCGGAAAACCGTGGACACGGGTGATCTGGGACGTGACGACCATCGGCTGGCTTTTGAATGAAGGCGGTCGTTTCATGCGGGATAAAACCGTTCCTATGTATCTGCCCGAATATGATAAGACCTATTCGTTCAATGAAAACGGCCGTCCGATCACCTACGTCTGTGAGATCAGACGGGACGCGCTGTTTGACGATCTTTTCCGTCAGTTAGCGCAATAAGCGGGAGTGCGGCATGGAGATTTATAATTTAGGATCGCTGAATATTGATTACGTATACAGCGTAGAACATTTCGTCCGTCCGGGTGAAACGCTTTCGGCGTCATCATTGAACCGGTTTCCCGGCGGAAAGGGACTGAACCAGTCGGTTGCTCTGGCAAACGCCGGCGCGACGGTCATCCACGGCGGACTGGTCGGTACCGAGGGCGATTTTCTGGTTTCGGAATTGAAAGCGCACGGTGTGGACGTGTCGCCGGTCGAAACGGTCGATTGCCCGACGGGACACGCCATCATTCAGGTGGATTGGGTAGGGCAGAACAGCATTCTGTTGTTCGCCGGCGCCAATCACCGCTTTGACAGCCGATATATCCGTAAGGTGCTGGACGGCGCCGAACCGGGTGACGTGTTGGTATTGCAGAACGAAATCAACGCCCTTGAAGAAATCATTTCGTTTGCGCGTGCGAAAGGCATGAGGATCGCGTTCAATCCGTCCCCATACCGGGAAGATATCCTGCGGCTTCCGCTGGCGGATATCGATCTGTGGCTCTGTAACGAGATCGAGGGAAAAGAACTGACCGGAAAAGAAGAACCC
>JAZRWX010000084.1:0-4877 GCA_045599905.1 Acutalibacteraceae bacterium | reverse complement strand
ACTCAAACCGTTACCGCCGCAAACACATCTCGCACTGATGGTCACTTCATGATTCAGGGTTCCGCTCCGGATGATTCTTCTGTCTTCGTTGTTTGGAATACCCACATCTACAAGAACGGTGTGGAATTGGTTGGCGGAAACAACGGTTTCCCGCGTGCTGACCGTTCCAATGCCGGTGGCGCTACCTATTGTCAGGAAGCGTTCACCAAGACCGGTGCTACACTCGGCTTCTTTGACGTAATCGAAGAAGAAGGCGAATTGGGCGACCACGTTGAAGGTACCGAAGTGATTGAAAATGAGACCGCTGCCGGTTATGACAAGGTCGTTTACTGCGATATCTGCGGCGAAGAACTCAGTCGTGAACACGTTGCGACCGATCTGCAAATCGGTACTCAGCGCAAGGGTAACGATGCGCGTTTCATCATTAAGCTCTCCGGAAAAGCAGAAGACATTGAAGCGTATGAAAACATCACCATCGATTATACCGTTGATGGCGAAAAGTTCAGCGCCACTTTGGATTCTGTCTATGATTCCTTTATTGACGAGAATGTAACCATCACAGCCGAATCTCAGAATTGCACCTATGTTGCCATTCTGGAAATCGGTAATGTGACCGCCGCTAACGAAATCACCGCGACCGCTTCTTATACTGCGAACGGTGAAATCGTGACCGGCGCTACCCGCGTAACGAACGCAGGAAGGATTTACAGCGCATGGAATTAAAATATAATCGTGCAGAAATGACTGTCATTTCTATGGATGAAGACATCCTGACCGTTTCTCCCGCCGGTTTGAACGATGATCCCGAATGGGGCAATCTGGATTTCGGCGGTGAAAAGAATTCTCCGTTGGCTGATTTGGCTAATACCATCGCCGACAAACTGTAATTTCAGTTGAATTCTCACCCTGTCACGCTTTTGCGTGGCAGGGTGTTTTTTGTAAAAAAAGTACTTGAAACTGCAAATCAACTATTGCTTTTATATAGTAGATATTATATAATAATGGTGACCATATATTGTGGTTTCTTTTGATAAATTTTTGTTTTTAATCGGGGTGTTTCAATGAATTTTTTACTTTCCGAAAATAGTGGTTTATCATTATGCGGATTCGGACAAACTTTGTTTTCAGGTTTGCGGCCATGGGTTCGCGGTCAGGACGGCGATAAGATTTATCTTTCACTGAATTCTGTTGAAGATACCTTAGCGGTATTTTCCGATGAAAGCGGACTTATTACTTTTCGTCTGACGTTGTGTACTGAAAATAATGTTGGATCGCTTGATTTTCAAATTGCCTACCATCCCGTTCTTGGCAATGTCCGCGGTCAGAATCATTTGGATATTGAGTCTGCCGCCGGTGTGGATATAGCCGATATGCCGTGCAGCGATCGCTTTATGGCAAATTATATTTTGTATACTTTTTGGTGTAGGGTGAAAATGGGGAACAAGTTACAGGATTTGCCCAAGGAAACGCAGGCTGTTTTGGCCGGTACCGAAAGCGGCTATCTCTACTTGCTGACCACTTGTGATGAAAACTTCAAAAGCAATATGAAGGCGGAAGAAAACGGTGGTTCGCTCTTTGTTTACAGCCATTATCCGGCGGATGATTGCTCTGTTTGCGCACTTATTTTCGGCTATTCCGAAGATCCGTATTTATTGCCCGGAATGACTGCGGAATACGGTTTTGAAAAAATGAATAAGCCGGGTGTTTTGCGTGCCGAACGTAAATATCCCGAGATGTTTGAGTATCTTGGTTGGTGCAGCTGGGATGCGTTCCACATGGATGTTACGCATGAAGATCTGCTGAATAAGGCCCGCGAGTTTAAGGAAAAAGAAATCCCCGTCCGCTGGATGTTGATTGACGATATGTGGGCGGAATGTCACAATAATAACCGTGAAACCATGGGCAGCCGTGAAATGTATCAGATCGACGGCGATCCTGCGCGTTTCCCGGAGGGGTTAAAAGGATGCATTCGCGATCTGAAAAATGATTACGGTATGGAGGTCGGTATCTGGTATCCGACCTGCGGCTATTGGCACGGTATTGATCCTACCGGTCCCATTGCCGCTGAACATGACGACTTGCTGACTGTGACGATGGACGGAAAATTGGTTCCGTCCCCGAAGAAAAAACAGATCGAAGCTTATTTTGACCTTTTCAACGCCACCTTCAAAAGCTATGGTGCCGATTTTGTCAAAGTGGATAACCAGGGCTATATGTTTGATAATTACACCCGTTTAATGCCGATCGGTAAGGCGGCTAGAAATATGCAGCGCGCGATCGACCTTGCGGCGGAAAAATATTTCGGCGGGACACTGATCAACTGCATGGGTATGCCCAACGAATGCTTCTGGAACCGCCCGACTTCCATGGTCAGCCGCATCAGTGGGGACTTCCAGCCGGAGGATCGAAAGTGGTTTATCCAACACTTGATCCAATGCAGTTTCAATTCATTTGTCGAAGGCGCCGTTTATACCGGCGACTGGGATATGTGGTGGTCGGACGATGCGCAAAGCACCAAAAACGCCGTGCTGCGTGCCATGTCGGGTGGCCCCGTGTATATGAGTGACGAATTGGGCCGCAGTATTAAAAAGACGATCATGCCGATCGTTTATGCGGACGGTCGTATTATTCGCCTCAAAGAATCGGCACGCCCGGTACAGTCCTGCCTGCTTAATGACCCCGAACATAATGGGAAGATCTATAAAGTATTCAACCGTGTCGGCAAGGTCGGTATTTTGGCGGCGTTTAATCTGGATGAAGATGAAAATCCGGTCTGCGGAACAGTCGGGGCAGAGGATATTTATGAATTTTCGGCAGATCGTTTCGTGCTGGTCGATTATTTTGACACCACCGCCCGTGTTTTAAGCGTGGATGAAACGGCCGGTGTTACGCTGAAAGATTACGATTGCTTCAAACTTTATTATCTGATTCCGGCGGAAGATTCCGTTGTACCGATCGGTCTGATGGATAAATATATTGCCCCGGCGACTTTTGAATTGAAAAAACCAGGCGAGCTGACTGTTCATGAAGGCGGACGTTTTGTCTTTTTCTGTGAACAGGGCGTGCCGCATGTAACGGCAGACGGGGAACAATGTTCCGTTATGGCGCTGAAAGACGGTTTATATGAAACAGTTCTGCCGCAGGGCAAAGATATTTACGTACATTATTCTTTGGAGGAATGCTGATCATGAACAGTAAAGAATGGTTTCGACAGGCAAAATTCGGATTTATGTCCCATTTCGGCTTGTATTCGGTGCTGGACGGCGATTATCGCGGTGAACCCTGTACCGAATGGGCACGTTTTAAGAAAAAAATTCCGATGGAAGAATACCATACATTGGCAAAGACCTTTAATCCGGTGTATTTTAACGCGGATGAATGGGTAAAGGTCGCAAAAGATGCCGGAATGCAGTATATGGTACTGACGGCGAAACATCACGAAGGTTTTGCAATGTATCATTCCAAGGTCTCAAAATTCAATGTGGTGGATGCGACCCCGTTCGGCCGTGATATTATCGGTGAAATGGCGGAAAGCTGTTATAAACACGGATTGCGTTTCGGTATTTATTATTCACAGGATCTTGACTGGGAAGAAGAAGGCGGCGGCGGACTTTATCCTACTGTGTGGGAACCCAACGGCGCTTTTAATAACTGGGATTATCCGGCGGATCGCACGCCGGATTTTGCGGCGTATTTTGAAAACAAGGTAAAACCGCAGGTGACCGAATTGCTGACAAACTACGGTGACATTTGTCTTGTATGGTTTGATTGCCCGTGGACGATCACGAAAGAACAAAGCGTAGAACTGTATGATCTTGTTAAAAAATTGCAGCCCGAATGTCTGGTCAGCAGCCGTTTGGGGAATGGATTGGGCGATTACGGCAGCGGCGGTGATAACGAATTGGACATGAATGGGGGATTAGCCTTGAACGAGGTGCCCGTAACGATCAGCGGCGGCGAATTCTGGAATTTTTCCCGTTTTGATAAGGCGTATAAGCCGGCTGAACAGATCATTAAAGAACGTGACGAACTCAATGCGCGCGGAATCAATTATCTGTTGAACGTCGGGCCGGATCATTTGGGTCGTTTGCCCGGTGAAGCAGTTCGGATTTTGAAACAAATCGGCGAAATGACTCGTTAAGCATTAGGAGAAATCGAAAATGGACAGTAGAGAATGGTTTAAGCAGGCAAAATTCGGTTTCATGTCACATTTCGGGTTGTATTCCGCTTTGGACGGCGATTACCGAGGTGAACCGTGTACCGAATGGGTCCGTTATCACAAACAAATACCAATGGCGGAATACCACAATCTTGCCAGGGCCTTTAACCCGATTTACTTTAATGCAGATGAATGGGTAAAAGTCGCAAAAGATGCCGGTATGCAGTATATGGTGCTGACCGCCAAGCATCACGAGGGCTTTGCAATGTATCATTCCAAAGTTTCAAAATTCAATGTGGTGGATGCGACCCCGTTCGGCCGTGATATTATCGGTGAAATGGCGGAAAGCTGTTACAAAAACGGTATGAAATTCGGTGTTTACTATTCGCAGGATTTAGACTGGAATGAGGATGGCGGCGGATACAAAACCGATAACACGGTTTATCCGAACGGCGCTTATAACATTTGGGATTTTCCGGCAGATCGCACGCCTGACTTTGACACCTATTTTGAAAGCAAGGTTAAGCCGCAGGTGACCGAGTTATTAACTCAATACGGAGATTTGTGCCTGATTTGGTTTGACTGCCCGTGGACGATTCGTAAGGAACAAAGCAAAGAACTTTACGATTTGGTGAAAAAAATTCAACCGGAATGTTTGGTCAGCTCACGCTTGGGCAACGGCTTCGGTGATTACGAAAGCGGCGGTGACAATATTCTT
>JAZRWX010000083.1:0-3365 GCA_045599905.1 Acutalibacteraceae bacterium | reverse complement strand
TACACCGATTTTGCTGGACGCCGGAATGCACGTTAAATTCGTGCCGATCGGCGAATCCGAATACCGCCGCATTCTGACCAAGGTGGAGCAGGGACGTTATCACTGCCGCACCTACGTAAAGGAGGATGCGTGATATGAGTATTCGTTTTATCAACGGCGGTTTACTGACGACCGTACAGGACGCGGGGCGCCGTGGTTATCAGCGTTACGGACTGGGCGTTTCCGGCGCAGTCGACGTTCATTCATACGTTTACGCCAATATTCTGGTCGGAAATCACGAGGACGAGGCCGTGTTGGAAGCAACACTGCTGGGGCCCACCATTGAATTTACCCTGCCGACCGTGATCGCCGTGACCGGCGGTGATCTGTCACCGACTTTGAACGGAGATCCCTGCCCGATGTACCGTGCCGTAAAGGTGGAAAAGGGCGATACGCTGGCTTTCGGAGCACCAAAAACCGGGTGCCGTGCTTATATCGCCTTTGCCGGCGGATTAGCGGTCGCCCCGATCATGGGCAGCCGTTCCACCTATATCAAGGCAAATCTGGGCGGATACGAAGGGCGAAAACTGATGGCGGGCGATGAAATTGCTTTCCGCAAGCCGAACGCTCTGCCGGCAAATATTGAAAACCGGGTCATGGATCCCGTTACGTTTTCCGGGGACTATACCGTCCGGGTACTGATGGGGCCGCAGGATGACCGTTTCACCATAGGCGGCATCCGCACGTTTTTAGGATTCCCCCATACCGTTACCAATGAATTTGACCGCATGGGCTACCGTCTGACCGGTCCGAAGATTGAACACGTGACCGATGCCAACATCATTACCGATGGTATTACGTTCGGGGCGATTCAGGTGCCGGACGGGGGTGAGCCGATCATCATGCTTTCCGACCGGCAGACCACCGGCGGCTACGTCAAGATCGCCAGCGTGATCAATGTGGACATGACCATGATCGCGCAATGCAAATCCGGCGACAAAGTCCGCTTTGTCAAAACCGACATTGAGACCGCGCAAAACGAATTCGTCGAACAGAAGAAAAAATATCAGGCCCTGCGGGAACGCTTTGACGGTAAAGAGTCGGTTTCCCCTGCCGTTCCGGCGACCGACGTGAAAAAATACCGCGTCCATCTCGGCGGCGAAGTTTACGACGTTGAAATTACCCCGATCCAAGAATAAAGGAGCGATAGTATGGCTAACTTTGATATTTCCCCTTATGTTGAAATGACACCCGCGCAGGTGCGTGAACGGATCCGTTCGCAGGAGATCACCTTTCCAACCGCCGGTATGGCGGCAGGGCACGCGCAGGCAAATCTGGTGATCCTGCCCGGCGTATGGGCGGCGGATTTTGAGGAATTCTGCCGACTGAATCCGTTCCCCTGCCCCGTGCTTGAAATCGTGCGCGGAGAGCCGCTGACCCATGCCATGGGCGAAGGCGGCAACATTGTGACCGATATTCCAGAATATTTCATTTACCGCGACGGCGTTCTCTGCGAAAAGGTGCGGGACGCAAGCGCCTACTGGCAGGACGACTTTGTCGGTTTTCTGATCGGATGCAGTTTTTCCTTTGAAGAAGCCCTGATGCGTGAAGGCATTGAGGTGCGGCATATCGCCCAGGGCAGAAACGTGCCGATGTTCAAAACCAATATTCCCACCAAACAGGCGGGACCGTTTTTCGGTCCGACCGTGTGCAGCATGCGGCCGATGACCCCGGAAAACGCCAAACGCGCCTACGATATCACGGTGAAAATGCCCAACGTCCACGGCGCACCGATCCACATGGGCGATCCTGCCGAGATCGGGATCGCGGACGTTATGAAATCCGATTACGGCGAAGCAGTGGATATTTATCCGGGTGAGATCCCGGTATTCTGGCCCTGCGGCGTTACCCCGCAGGCGGCAGTTGAAAACGCCAAGCCGCCCATTGTGATCACCCACTCACCTGGGCATATGTTTATTACCGACATTGAAAACGCCAAGTTGAACGATTATCTGGAAGAACAGAAAAAGAAATAACCGAAAAACAAACAAGGGCAGACCCGTCGGGTCTGCCCTTGTTTTATCATATTCTTTTATCAGATCACGGTCTTTACACCCGGAATTTTCCTTAATAACGCCGTGATCAGCAATGCCGCCGCGAAGAATGCAACAGACATTGCGACGAAAATGAGGTAGGTGAATTGATAAGGATTGAATCCGCACCACTTCATGGTCAGATGGATAAAAATCATGTGGATCAGATAAATGCCGAACGTGCATTGATCGACCGTATCGGCAAACCTGCTCTGCGGCACCTTCATTTGTGAGAGCAAACTGAAAATACCGACCGTCTGCAATATTACAAAAATCGACTGATAACCGAATAATTCGTATTCGATATCACCGATATACAACGATGTGCCCGTTGTATGATACCAGCAGGTCAACAATCCCAGACAGACTGTCGGGATGACCGTCAGCAGCCAGCCCGCCGTTTTCGGCAGCGGTTTTTTCATCAGCGCGTATCCCAAAAACAAATAAACGGGATAAATGACGCCGGTCGGAATATAAAATCCCGGCTGAATACCGAACACCTTGATCAACGGCAACAGTGAAATGAAACCGATCAAAATCACGATCAAAGCGCCGATCTGACGGTCGGATGCCGATTTCGTGATCATTTTATAAAACGGCATCATCAGATACAGACCGATCATCAGATACAGATACCAGACGTGCGCCCAACTGCCGCCGGTGACCAGTTCGTACAGCCATTGCTTAAAAATCGAAGTATCTTCGGTCATCAGAAAATCAAAGATCTGAAAGATCAAGGTAAAGACCAGTAAAGCGATGACCATTCTTTTCGTATACCGGACCGTTTTGCTGAACGGCAATTCCTTTTCGGGATTCAAAAGCAATGCGCCGGTAATCATCAGAAAGCACGGTACCGTCCACATCAGCAGATTTTCGGCTGTTGCCGTTACCAACAGATCCGTCTTGGTCATCTGATCCGCGAAATAGACGTTGCTGGCAAACAGCGTGTGCAGTAAAACCACGCCGAAACACGCGATGATACGAATAAAGGGAAATTGTTTAATAGAAGTTCCGCGCATCTTTACCAACACATCCATTCGAATTGGGGGTTACGGGAGCAGATGACTTTTTCGGTGCCGTCTGCTGCGGTTCCTGTTTCGCGGTTTCCGCCTTGGCTTTCACCTTTTTTTCGGCTTCCGCTTTGGCGGCCGCTTCTTCGGTAGCATAATCATCTTCGGTCTTTACCGCACGGATCTTATCAAGCGCTTCCTTTTTCAAGGAAAGGACTTTTTCGGAATCGGTCGCAGCGTTGATTTTTTCCGAATACTCTTTTTGCAGGGCTTTGACCGTTTT
>JAZRWX010000082.1:0-3354 GCA_045599905.1 Acutalibacteraceae bacterium | reverse complement strand
AATCGTGAGTCGTGTTGTCGTTATCAATGAAACCCGCAATACCGCCCGCGTGATTGGATGCCGAAATGCTGCCGCTATTCTGGCAGTTTTTCATGATATACTGATAATTGTTCTGGAGACAGCCGCCGATGCCGCCGCAGTGGTCTCTGCCGCTGACAGACGCGCCGTTTGAGCAGTCCGAAATGTCCGCGCCCTTCTGGAGCCAGCCGATGAGACCGCCAACGCTGTATTTACCGGTCACGGTGCCGCTTGTTACCTTTACATTGGTGACCGTCACTCTGTCGGTGGAAGTTGATGCAAGCGCACCGGCATCATGGGTGGTGCTGATATTGACATTTTCAAGCGTCAGGTCTTTGATGACAGCGCCGGTGCCGAGTACATGGAACAGTCCGCCGTACTCGCCGCCCGTATCCTTCACGCCCTTGATGGTGTAGCCGTTTCCGTTGAAGGTGCCGCAGAATTCTTTGCTGGTTCCCGCCTTCCAATAATCACTGATATTGACCCCGGAAAGGTCAATATCGGTTTTCAGATTGAAGGTCACTCCCGACCAGTTTTTCCCCATGGGAATGGTTTGCAGCAGAAAAAGGAGAGTAGCGCGGTCATTTATATCGATCGCCCCGCTTGTCGGATAGTTCGGCGTGATGGAATCAACGGTAAATACACCGGTACAATCAGCCCGAAAGCGTACCGTATCTCCCGGAACGGTACAGTAACCGTTGTTAAGATTGTTCCATTTCGCGCTTGCTTTCCCGCATTCGTTTCCGTTCTTATCATAAACGGTGACATAGTCGGTGGGACATGTGATATTCGTGAGGTGAACCGTTATGCTTTTTGCACCGGGGAAAATGATCTGCTTGTGATAATCATAGCAGGAACCGCCGGAATAATCCGATAAAGAGAACACTTTGCCGCAATTGATGCATTTTCCTGTTATTCCGTTGGCTGTGAATCCGAATGAGTGCGTCGCCGGAATATAATCGAATTTTTCGGAGTAACTGCAGTCATCGCAAGAGTGGATAGAGTAGCCCTGCTCGGTACAGGTAGGTGCAACGACCGTGATCGGTTTTTTGGTGAAATGATGCCCCGTCGCTTCAGGCTCTTCTGCCACATAAGTCTTTCCGAGATAGGTATAACTGATGCTGCCCTTTTCGGTACAGGTCGGCTTTACTTCCTTTTTGAAATCTTCGTATAACGGAATAACAGTCCAATCTGCGATCGCTGTATCTAACCCAATTGTCACACTGTCACCGTCAACAATATATCTGGTAATGTAACCGGCATTCAACCGAACTTGCTCAATTCGTTCTTTCCCGTTCGCTTCTGTCAGCGATGTTCTGTAATAGGCATTTCCATTGTAATTGTGTTTTCCGCAAAATTCCACCAATAATCTTTTACATCCATCGAAAGTAACATGGTAGTAGTTGTTTTTTTCGTTGATAAATTCTGTATTACATTTCGTGCAGATGCCGTCCTTATTGAAACAATGTCCTGCTTTTAATATTCTTTTACCATACTCATTTCCGGCATAGGTGTAGTATAAATAACCGTCGGCAGTACAGGTCGCCGGTACTTCGGTCTTGTTGTCATCATAGATCGGATAAATGGCTGTGAGGTAGAACTGGGTATATTTATTATCACCCAACTTCTCTGATTCAATCGTCACGGTATCACCGACAATGAATACATTCTTAAACCCATCATCACAGGTTTCCTGATTGACGCTTCTACTGGATCCGTTTTTGTCGGTAAAGATTATATCAGCGTATGTGGTATATTCGATTTGTACTACCACCGTCTTGGCACCGGGAAAACTCAGTTTCTGTTTATATGGGCTATGTCTATCCCCATAAGAATAATCATTATGGGAAAACGTCGCTCCGCAGGCGCACTTTCCGTTTTTGTCAAATGTGTGGGAAGTGTGCTTTTCTGTCATTGAAAAGCCGGTTCCGCTTGCGCTCTGATAAAAGACTTCGTTCTGCAGATCGTATAGACCGACTGCACTGTCCGATTTTCTTTGTGCGGGGATATAGTCTCTTACCACCGCACCGTTGTCCGTGATCTTGCAGGAATAGAGCTTGAAAATAGCATCATGGTATGCGGTGTACCGAGAACCGTTTATGTTCGTAGTGAAAAGGTACAATTCCTTTCCGGTTCCTTTGAAGCTGTCGTTTCCGCTGACCGTCAGAGAAAAACGGTTGTTCAACGTTACCGGCACTTCCTTGAAACTATTGCTGCCGATCCCGTTACGCAAACTTTCTTTATTTCCGTTTCGACCGGTACCGAAAGAATCCGTAGCCAAGTCGGCAGTTCTTGAACCGAATATCGAAGACCAATTGCCGTTCCAGTCGGTGATCTCCAGATCCATAGTGACCGAAACATTTCTGCCCGCGTTGTACCCGGTTTTGATGTACTGACCGTTGGTGTTCTGAATGTACTCCAGCAGCACATAGTTGTCGGTAAATGCGGAATCGGTCGTTTTTACCGCCGCCGATGCCAAGATCGTGCCGATGCCGATCATACCGATCAGCATCATCAGCGTGAGCAGGACGGATGATACTGTTTTTTTCATAACAATTCTCCTTTGATTCTTAATATAAAGCACCGTGTATCCACGGACGTCAAGCCATATTTCATCCCACCTTTTCGTTTTCCTGCCTGTTGATACGAACGAAAATATAAAACGGCTACAGCTTTTTTAAAATTTTTTAATATTTTTCAAAACGGGAATAATTAACCTCATCCATTGAAATACACTGTTCAATATATCACATTAATAAGCGTTTGTAAAGACAAATCTTTCCGAAAATCATGTGATTTGCCGGTAATTCAACAAATAAGACTGGACTTACGCTGTACGGGGTGCTATAATGAACAAAAAAATGAGGAATGATGCTGTATGCTGAATGTTGCTTTGATAGGTACCTGGCACGTACACTTTGACGGTTACGCCCGTCGTATTGCCGAACGCGCCGACTGTAAGATCACCGCCTTGTGGGATGTGGATGAAACAAACGGCAAGGACGCCGCCAAACGGTACAGCTGTGATTTTGTCGCGGACTATGACGCGCTGCTGAAAAGAAACGATGTAGACGCAGTGATGGTGTGTACCTCCACCGATCTTCACAAGGAGGTCATCACCAAAGCCGCCAAAGCCGGAAAACATATTTTTACCGAAAAGGTGCTGTGCTTCAATAAAAAGGACGCACAGGAGGTTGCCGATGTGATCGACGAAAGCGGCGTAAAATTCTGTATTTCGTTCCCGTGGCGTTCCCGCAGTGACTTTTTGTGGGTCAAGAGCGCACTGGACGAGGGGCTGATCGGCAAGGTCAACTACTGCCGTATGCGCAACGCCCA
>JAZRWX010000081.1:0-2997 GCA_045599905.1 Acutalibacteraceae bacterium | reverse complement strand
GGGTTGGAATCCAGTTTCAGCGAAAATTCAACCGCGTGTCTGTTCTGATTTTCCAGACCGGTCGTTCCGGTACGGATGACAAAGCCGCCATGCGGCAGTGCCGCGTGTTTCTCGTTCAGTTCTTCCTGCGAAACGAAGGTGACCGTTGTATCATAATCAGCAAAATAGTTGGGCATGGTCTTGATCGCCGTTTCAATGGTGACGAGGTCCGCGCCCTCTTCGACGACTACATAGCATTCACGCAAATGTTTTTCCCGCGTGGTAAGCGTCGGCATTTCGCCGCTGCGAACACGTTCCAGCGCCGCGTCGATCGGCACAGTATACTGCCGCGCATCTTTAACGCCCGGAATTCGGCGGATCGCGTCGGAATGTCCCTGGCTGACCCCTCTGCCCCAGAAAGTATAATCCTTTCCCTGCGGCAGAACAGCCGAAGAATACGCACGGGCAATGGAAAACATACCGGGGTCCCAACCGGCGCTGATCAGCGCGATATGTCCCGTTGCGGCGGCGGTGTTATTCACGTTTTCAAAATGTGTCGGGATATTGGCGTGGGTGTCGAAACTGTCGACCACGTTGAATTTTCGAGCCAGTTCCGGCGTCAGTTTTGGCAGATCGGTCGCGCTTCCGCCGCAAATGATCAGCACGTCGATTTTGTCCGTAAAGCGGTCGATTTCCGCGGCGGCATATACCGGAACACCGGTCAGCGTACGGACTGTGGACGGATCCCGGCGGGTGAAAACCCCGACCAATTCCATATCATCATTCTGCTTTGCCGCGCACTCGACACCGCGGCCCAGATTTCCGTAACCGTATATTGCAATTTTCATCGCATAAGACCTCCCGATCTTAAAGTAAACCCTGCTCTGCCATACAGCGGCGCAGGCGTTCTTCGTTCTGCGGTTCCATGACGGTCAGCGGCAGACGTACGCTGTTTTCGCAAAGTCCCATCGCCGCGCAGGCCGCCTTGACGGGAATCGGATTCACTTCGCAGAACAACGCATTGATCAGCGGCAGTAATTCCAACTGCACCTTTGCGGAATTCTTAATATCTCCGTCAAAGAAATCGTTGCAGATCTTAACCGTTTTAGCGGGCAGAATATTGGATACCACCGAAATTACGCCGATACCGCCCAGCGAAAGCACCGGAACGATCTGATCGTCATTGCCGGAATAAAGCGCGAAATCTTCACCGCAAAGCGCCTTGACCTCGGCGATCTGCGAAATATTTCCGCTGGCTTCCTTGACCCCGACAATGTTCGGATGTTTACTGAGTTGAGCCAGCGTCTGCGGCAGCAGGTTGCAGCCCGTTCGGCTGGGTACGTTATATAATATGCACGGTTTGGTCGAAGCGTCGGCAATAGCGGTAAAGGACGCGATCAGACCGTTTTGTGTTGCTTTGTTATAATACGGAGTGACCAGCAGCAAGGCATCCGCGCCGACTTCGCAGGCGTAACGGGTCAGTTCAATGGCATACGCCGTATCGTTTGAACCGGTACCGGCAATGACCGGCACACGACCGGCGACGCGCTCGACACAGAAACGGATGACCGCCTTATGTTCCTCGTCTGTCAGGGTCGATCCTTCGCCCGAAGTACCAGCGGCAACGACGGCGTTGATGCCCTCGCTGATCTGCCAGTCGATCATTTTTCCGAAACTTTCAAAGTCCACCTTTCCGTCCTTGAACGGGGTGATAATCGCGGTGGCTACGCCCTGAAAAACGGTATTACTCATTTCAAATTCCTCCGTTTCAAAATAAAAAGAGATAATCGCAAAGCAACTATCCCCACAAAAACCAAACGGTTATTCTTTCGTTTCATGGGATAGCGCTCCGCATTTCTGCGACAGCAATACGGATATTTTCCGCACTGCCAACAGAACACCCGCCACGGCATTCCGTTTCGGCACCCTCACCTTTTCCGTGCGACTTTGGCAGTCATACTGCACGGTACTCTTTTCGGGTGCACCTCTATCACGGCGTTAGTATACCACAAAAACGGCATTGCTGTCAACAGGTAACCGCAAAAATCGTTATATTTTTCAACATTCTTGCAAACGGCCCCGAAAAATGGTATAATATGCTTATAAAAGCATTGTTGAAAAGGAGTCTTTTTCTTGGAAACCGTGAAAATCCGTGATCGCAAAAACGTCCGTATGATCGCCCACCGCGGCGTCAGCGGATTAGAAACCGAAAACACGCTTGCCGCGTTCATCGCCGCCGGAAACCGCAGTTATTACGGTATTGAAACCGACGTACACGTTACGGCGGACGGACGGTTTGTCATTTTTCACGACGACTGCACCGGACGGGTCGCCGACCGCAATCTGGAAATTGAAAAAAGCGACTATGACCAACTGCGGGCGCTGAAATTAAAGGATCCGGCAGGCACGTTTGACCGCTGTGATATGAAAATGCCCGATTTGGCGGAATATATTGAAACCTGCAAACACTATGAAAAGCAGGCCGTGCTTGAAATCAAGAATCTGATGAAGAAAGCGGAAATCGACCGTTTATATGATATCATTCAAAATATCGGCTGGCTGGACAAAACCACTTTCATTTCTTTCGCCTATGACAATCTTACCATACTGCGCGCGAAAGATCCCGGCGTCAGCGTTCAGTTTTTATGCAACGAATGCAATACGGAACGGCTGAATCAGCTGGCGGCGGCAAAAATGGATATTGATATCTATTTCCCCCGTGTCAGCAAAGCGTTTACGGATGCCGCTCACCAAAGAGGGATAAAAGTCAACTGCTGGACGGTGAACGAACCGGCCGATGCCGAACGACTGATCGAATTCGGTGTTGACTATATCACTTCCAACATTCTGGAATAAAAAACAAAAACCGCCGAAGGGTTGCACAAGTCCGTAAAAAACGGACAATGGAAAAAAACACCCTCCTATGGTAGAATAAAAGAAACTACCATAGGAGGAATTTTTATGCCAAGAAGTTATAGACACATAGAGCAATATGAAAAAGAATTGCTGAAAATGAAA
>JAZRWX010000080.1:0-3193 GCA_045599905.1 Acutalibacteraceae bacterium | reverse complement strand
ATGCGTTGCTAAACTTCTGTGCCCCTTTCAGGGGCCACGCCAGTATTCACCCCTTATAGGGGTGGTGCATACCACCAGTTCACTGGTGGTTATGATTTCTGAAACCGGCAGGGCAGAACCCCTGCAAATAGAAATGCCGCCTGACGATAAAACGTCAGGCGGCATTTTTCATGTCAGCTTCGCATTATTTGTTTGCTTTATAGGCAAGGCCCGTTCCCGTCAGGGCAACGAAAGCCAATGCGATCAGAGAAGCGAACAGAGCGAACGAATCGGCAGTGCTGCCGGTCTTCGGACTGGTAGTTTCCTTGGCAGGGGTATGGGTGTTGGTAATGGTAAATCCTTTTGCGATACTACCGGTAACAACGCCCTTGTAACCCTTGACCTTTGTTTCGGCGACCGTATAAACGATCGCTTTGCCGGCCTTGTACTTGTCAAGACCTTCAAAAGTACCGGTCCACTTATTGGCTTTGTTCAGTTTCAGTACAGCGTTCTTGACCAACTTGCCGTCAGCAAACAACCGAACGGTCACTTCGGTCGGACGGCTGCCGTCTTTATTGTCCTGGTCATCCCAGACCTTTGTGACGGAAATCGTGACCTTTTCATGTTCGTGCGTGTTGGTGACGTCAAATCCGTTGATCTCGGCGTTGTAACCCTTGACCGCTTCTTCGGCGATTACGTACTTGATCTCGGTGCCTTGATTTTCGTATTTTTCCAGACCGGTGAAGTTCCATGCCCAATTGTCTTTGGCGGTAACGGTCTTGGTTTGGAGAATAACGCCGTCTTTCAGCAGGTTGATGGTAATGCTCTGCGGACGTTTTCCGTCGTTATCATTGTCATCGTTCCAGGTCTTGCTTCCCGCGACAGCGGTCTTTTCGGTTTCGTGGGTGTTGGTAACGTTGAAACCGTTGACGGCATCGCCCGAAATAACGGAGGTGTAGCCCTCGGTGACAATTTCATTGACGGTATAAACGATCTTGTTTCCGCTGTTGTAAACGTACAGATCGGTGAACGAACCGGTCCAACGGTTGTCCGCGTTCAGAACCAGTGCTTTTCCGGTATCGTTGCCGTCGGCAAACAACTGAACGGTGATTTCCTTCGGACGGATACCGTCCTGATCGTCGTTATCGTTCCAGGTCTTGGTAACCGTAATGCTGGTTCTTTCGGGGGTGTAACTGTTGATAACACTGTTGTTGTCGCCATATTCGGTGGAGTAGTTTTCAACAGCCGTTTCGGAAACAGAGTAGACGATTTCGGTACCGTGGTTCTCATACTTGTCAAGATCGGTGAAATCCCACGCCCAGTTATCCTGCGCGGTAACGGTCTTGGAATTGATGATCTGACCGTTTTTCAGCAGATTGATAACAATGCTTGCCGGACGTTTTCCGTCGTTGTTGTTTTCATCGTTCCATGTTTTGCTGCCGGCAACATGAGTTGTGGCGGTTTCATGGGTGTTGATGATGTTGAAGCCGTTGGTGGCGTCCCCGGCGATGACCGGTGTGTTATAACCGTTGACTGCGACTTCCTGGACGGTATAGGTGATCCGTTTTCCGGCTTTGTAAACGTACAGATTCTTGAACGAATCGGTCCACTGATTGCGTTCACTCAAAACGACCGTTTTGCCGGTGTCCTTGCCGTCTGCCAGCAGCTTGACGGTGACGCTTTCCGGACGGATGCCGTCCTGGTCATTCTTATCGTCCCAGGTTTTGGAAACGGAAACGCTGGTCTTCTTCGGCGAGTAGACATTCTTGACATTATAGGAGTTGGCTTCATACGTGGTCGTGTAATCCTTTACAGCAACTTCGGTGACGCTGTAAGTGATCGCCTTGCCGTGATTTTCATATTTATCCAATCCATTGAAGGTCCATGCCCAGTTGTCGTTTGCGGTGACGGTCTTCGAAGTCAGGATCTGACCGTTTTTCAGCAGGTTGATGGTAATGGATGCCGGACGGATGCCGTCGTTATTGTCTTCGTCATCCCATGTCTTTCTGCCGGAAATGCTGGTGGTTTCGGGAGTATGAATGTTTTTGATGATAAAGCCGGTTGCGGCATCGCCTGTAATAACAGGGGTCTTATAATCGCTGACCGTAGCTTCCGCGACGGTATATTCGATCGGTTTGCCGGCTTTGTAAACGTACAGATTCTTGAACGAATCGGTCCACTTGTTGTTTTCGTTCAGAAGCAGGGTTTTGCCGGTGTCCTTGCCGTTCGCCAACAGTTTTACGGTAATATTGACCGGGCGCTTGCCGTCCTGATCGTTATTATCGTCCCAAACCTTGGAAACCGTAACGCTGGTCTTCTTCGGCGTATAGACGTTTTTAACGTTGTAGGTGTTGGGTTCGTACGAAGTGGTGTAATCTTTGACAACTTCTTCGGTCACGCTGTAAACGATTTCGGTTCCGTGATCTCTGTATTTGTCCAGACCGGTGAAGTTCCAGGACCAGTTATCTTTTTCGGTAACTACCGCGTTACGGAACGGCTGACCGTCTTTCAGCAGGTTGATGGTAATACTCTGCGGACGTGTGCCGTCGTTGTTATCTTCATCATCCCAGATTTTGCTTCCCGCAACGTTCGTGGTTTCGGGGGTATAACTGTTCTTGATGTTGAAGCCGGTTTTTGCGTCGCCGGTGATAACGGGCGTCTTGTAGCTATTGACCGTGGCTTCCTGAACGGTATAGCTGATCTGTTTACCGGCTTTGTAAACGTACAGATCCTTGAATGAATCATTCCAACGGTTGCTTTCGCTCAAAACCAGCGATTTGCCGGTGTCTTTTCCGTCCGCCAACAGTTTTACGGTAATACTGATCGGGCGCTTGCCGTCCTGGTCATCCTTATCGTCCCAGACCTTTGTGACTTTCACAGCGGTCTTTTCGGGGGTGTAGGTGTTTTTGACGTTATAGGTGCCGGCTTCATACGAGGGGGTGTAACCCTTGACGGCATCTTCGGTAATGCTGTAAACGATTTTGGTTCCGTGATCTCTGTATATGTCCAGACCATCGAAAGTCCATTTCCAACCGTCTTTTGCGGTAACGTCCTTGCTCTGGAAGGGTTCGCCGTCTTTCAGCAGGTTGATGGTAATACTCTGCGGACGGGCGCCGTCGTTGTTATTTTCGTCTTCCCAGGTCTTGCTGCCCGAAATACTGGTGGTCTCGGGAACGTAACTGTTCTTGACGTTGAAACCGCTTTCGGCGTCGCC
>JAZRWX010000079.1:0-11338 GCA_045599905.1 Acutalibacteraceae bacterium | reverse complement strand
CGGAAACACAGCAGGTACCCATACCACGTGCAACAACGGCGGCGTGAGAGGTCATACCGCCACGGACAGTCAGGATGCCCTGAGAGGCCTTCATACCGGTAATGTCTTCCGGAGAGGTTTCCAAACGAACGAGAACGACTTTTTCGCCGCGTGCGTTCCATTCTTCCGCATCGTCTGCATTGAAGACGATCTTACCGCAGGCAGCACCGGGGGAAGCACCGAGGCCTTTACCGATCGGGGTGTTTTCTTTCAGTGCTTTCTGATCAAACTGCGGGTGGAGCAGGGTGTCAAGGTTACGCGGGTCGATCATGGCAACAGCTTTCTTTTCATCGATCATGCCTTCGTCAACCAAGTCGCAGGCGATCTTCAAAGCGGCCTGAGCGGTACGCTTACCGTTACGGGTCTGCAACATGAACAGTTTTCCGTTTTCGACGGTGAATTCCATATCCTGCATATCACGGTAGTGATCTTCCAAAGTAGCGCAGACGTTCTTGAATTGTTCAAAAGCTTCGGGGAACTTGTTGGCCATTTCGTCGATCTTCATCGGGGTACGAACGCCGGCAACGACGTCTTCGCCCTGGGCGTTGGTCAGGAATTCGCCCATCAGTCTCTTTTCACCGGTGGCCGGATCACGGGTAAAGGCAACGCCGGTACCGCAATCATCACCCATGTTACCGAACGCCATCATCTGGACGTTAACGGCGGTACCCCAGGAATACGGGATATCATTATCACGGCGATAAACATTGGCGCGCGGATTGTCCCAGGAACGGAAAACGGCCTTGATGGCGCCCATCAGCTGTTCTTTCGGGTCGGTCGGGAAATCTTCACCGATCTTGGACTTGTATTCGGCCTTGAACTGACCGGCAAGTTCTTTCAGATCTTCGGCAGACAGTTCAACGTCCTGCGTAACGCCTTTCTTGGCTTTCATTTCGTCGATCAGCTGTTCAAAGTACTTTTTGCCGACTTCCATAACAACGTCGGAGTACATCTGGATGAAACGGCGATAGCAGTCCCAAGCCCAACGCGGATTGTTGGATTTTTTGGAGATGACGTCAACAACGTCTTCGTTCAAACCGAGGTTCAAAATGGTGTCCATCATGCCGGGCATGGAAGCGCGGGCACCGGAACGGACAGAAACGAGCAGCGGATTTTCTTTATCACCGAATTTTTTGCCGGTGATTTCTTCCATCTTCTCGATGTATTCCATGATCTGTGCCTGGATTTCGGGATTGATCTGACGACCATCCTCATAATACTGGGTGCAGGCTTCCGTCGAGATAGTGAATCCCTGCGGTACCGGAAGACCCAGACCGGTCATTTCGGCTAGGTTTGCGCCTTTGCCGCCCAGCAGTTCGCGCATCTGCGCGTTACCTTCGCTGAAAAGGTAAACATACTTGTGGCTCATAGTAAACATCCTCCTAAAAATATTTATGGATTTTTCCATAGTATACAAATTTATCGGCATATCTTGTGTTCAAAAGAATAAGATATTCCAATATCTTTGATATTATACCAAATCTTTCATAAAAAATAAAGTATTTTTTCAAAAAAATATAAATTTGTATGTTCATTATAAAAGAAAAGCCGACTTTTGTCGGCTTTTCGTGAAAACAATCAATGAATTCGATGTATTTTTGAAATTACGCTTAACAGTGCCGGGGAAAGGAACAGGTCAATAGCCAGTTCGATCAGGAAATTGATGCCGACCAGTGAAAAGATCACATAGTAAACCAACGCGGTGCCGCCTGCCCACTCGATCAATATATTTTTGAAGAATAGGGAAAGGCAAAGAATGAACACGCCGGTATTTACGACCGGTGCCGTTATTGCGGCAAGAATGGTGGAAACGGTTGGTTTTCGGTCTTTCAGCGGATGGGCGACAAGTCCGGCGACAAACCCGGCAAGCGCACCTTTCAGCAGGCAAAGAAAAGCGGTAAGAAACGGATTGGCGACAAAAAGGACTTCACCGCCGACGTCCAGACCGACTGCACACGAAACGGTCACGACCACACCGAATACCAACCCTAAAATACCGCCAAATTTCGGGCCGTACAGAACCGCACCCAAAACGATCGGGATCAATACAAGCGAAAGCCGGAAAGTTCCGATGGGCGGCATAACGTAACTCAATAACTGCAAAACGATGACAATTGCGGAAAAGACCCCAAGCAGGGCAACGCGGTTTGATTTCTGTTTACTGTTTGACATAATAATTACCTCCGATACTGTCCTATATAAGGTACAGTTCATAATAATTTGTCCCTTGATTTCCAATTAATGATTGCGTTCGTAGATTTCGCGTAAACCTTCTAAAAGCAGATTTTCGTTGTAAAGAATATTACGGCGGCAGTGGGCGATGATTTCCTGCGAAAGTCCGCCGGTGGCAATAACGGTCGGTGTTTCACCTAATTCGTCTTCAATTCGGTCAAGTAATCCGTCCAGCATGGCGGCAGTGCCGAAGACCAAACCGGATTTCATACTGTCGGTCGTATTGGTGCCGATCACCGATTTCGGCGCGTTGATATCAATGGCGGGTAATTGTGCCGTGTTCTGACATAGGGACTTCAAAGTCAGCCGCACGCCTGCCGCGATGATCGCGCCGCGAAATGCGCCGTCACGGTCGATGATGCTTAACGTTGTTGCCGTTCCCATATCGATAACGACGCAGGGCAGGGTGTACTCATTGATCGCGCCGACTGCGCCGACCACAAGGTCAGCACCTAACTGTGCCGGGTTGTCGATCTTGATATTCAGACCTGTCTTTACGCCGGGACCGATGGAAAGCGGAACGATTTCGCAAAGGCGGGAAACCGCTTTTGATATTGCGTTGGCAACAGGAGGAACAACAGAAGAAATGATACAGTCTTCAATTTCTTTGTAATTCTGTCCGTGCAGATTCAGAATATCGCGCAGCATGACAGCGTACTGGTCGCCGGTTATTCTGGAATCGGTCGCAAGACGTGCCGTAAAGGTCAGCACGTTATCCTTGAAACCGCCTAACGTAATATTGGTATTCCCGATATCGATCGCAAGCAACATAAAATCATCTCCATAAACGCTATTATATAGGTAAATTTGAAAAAAATCAATATTTTTTAAAAAAATGTTGACGAATCGTAAAAAGGTTGCTATAATACTATGTGCTAATCGGCAGAATTTGCCGATTTGCTCCTTGCTCTGTCCGAAATGAGGCAGAGCCACAAGTCCAGAAGGAGGTGCAGAAAATGGTCAATAAGTATGAAGCAGCATTGGTCTATTCGGTCGCAAATGGTGATGAAGCGGTTGAAACGCTGAAAACCAAGTTCGCCGATCTGATCGCCAAAAACGGCACGGTCGAAAATGTTGATGATTGGGGCAAGCGTCGTCTTGCATATCTCATCAACGATGAACCGGAAGGCTATTATGTTTTCACAACCTTTACCAGTGAGCCGGATTTCCCGGCGGAACTCGAACGTGTTGCGAAAATTACTGATGGCGTTCTTCGCGTATTAGTTATTAAGAAGTAAAGGAGAAACTGTTATGTTCAATCTTGTCGTTTTGACCGGCAGACTGACCGCGGATCCTGAACTGAAAACCACCGCGAACGGAATTTCCGTTACGTCTTTCTCCATCGCGGTGAACCGTAGTTATCGCTCCGGTGAAGAACCGCAGACTGATTTCATCAACATTGTTGCATGGCGTCAGCGCGCAGAGTTTATTACAAAGTATTTTAAGAAGGGCAGCCTGATCGGTATTGAAGGTTCTATTCAAACCCGCAGATATACCGATAAGAACGGCAATCCGCGTACCGCTTTCGAAGTGGTCGTTAATAACGCCCAGTTTGTGGAATCCAAACGGGATTCCGCGGCACCCGGCGGTGTCGCAACGGAAACCGCATCATTCAGTAATGCCGGTGTCAATGATTTCGCTGAAATCGACAGCGGTTCGGATGACGATCTTCCGTTCTGATTTTATGTAAAGGAGATATCTTTCAATGGAAAAGGAAAGAATTGAACGTCCGGTTCGCAGAAAAGCACACAAGAAAGTCTGCCGTTTCTGTGAAGACCGTGTCGAAGAAATCGATTACAAAGACGTTGCTCGTCTGCGCAAGTTCGTTTCCGAACGTGCAAAGATCCTGCCGCGCCGCGCGACCGGCACCTGTGCCCGTCATCAGCGTGAAGTGACCACCGCAATCAAACGCGCCCGTCAGGTTGCTTTACTGCCATACATGAACGATTAATTTCATGATTTTAAGACTCCGTTTCGGCGGGGTCTATTTTTTGTAAATTTTTTCAAAAAAGTCTTGACAAAACTATCACATTAGTGTATTATATAAATAGTACAATAGAACAAACGGAGGTGATCAGGTGGCTTGGAATTTTTCCGGTGATAAACCGATTTACGCACAGATCGTTGACGCTATAACGGTTGAAGTGATCTCGGGCAAGTATCGACCGGGGTATCGGCTTGAAACGGTGCGTGAGCTTGCGGTGATCGCAGGTGTCAATCCGAATACCATGCAGCGCGCGCTTGCGGCGTTGGAGGATACCGGTTTGATTTTCACGAAACGAGGCGACGGGCGGTACGTTACCGAGGATACGCAAAGAATAGATCATGCGCGTGCCGAGTACGTTACGCGGTGCTGTGACGGTCTGGTCGCGACTTTGCGCGGCATCGGTCTGTCCGACGAATCGGCGTTGTCGGCGTTTCATATCAGTCTTGAAAAAGAATAAAGGAGATTTTGTATGAGTGCAATATTGGAATGCCGGGGACTTGATAAGGACTATCATCATCAGCCGGCACTGAAAGACATAAATATTTCGATCGAACCCGGAAAAATCGTCGGTCTGCTGGGTCCGAACGGAAGCGGTAAAACGACCTTTATCAAGTTGGTAAACGGTTTGTTGACCCCGACTGCCGGTGAGATCCTGATCGACGGAAAACCGGTCGGACCGGAAACCAAATCAATCGTTTCTTATCTGCCGGATCATAACTTTCTGGCACAGTGGATGTCGGTCAATCAAATGATTGAATATTTCAAGGATTTTTATGCCGATTTTCGCCCGGAACGCGCCGCAGAAATGTTGAAAGGGCTTGGGATTGATCCGAACAAAAAGATCAAAACGCTGTCCAAAGGTACGCAGGAAAAGGTCGAACTGATCTTGATCATGAGCCGTGAAGCTAAACTGTATCTGCTCGATGAACCCATTGCCGGTGTGGATCCCGCAACACGGGATTATATTCTGCGAACGATCCTTACCAATTATAATGAAGATGCTTCGATCGTGATCTCCACTCATTTGATCGCCGATGTAGAACAGATATTGAGTGATGTGATCATGATTCGCGACGGATCGGTTCTGTTGAGCGAGTCGATCGATTTTATTCGTGAAGAATACGGAAAAAGTGTGGACGAATACTTCCGGGAGGTGTTCAGATGTTAAAGAAACTGTATAAACATGAATTTCACTCGCTGTTCCGGGTGATCTTACCGATTTATGCCGGGCTGTTCTTTATGGCAATACTGACTCGGCTTACACAACTGATGCAATCCGAAAACATTATGGCATCGATTCTGGAAAAGAGTACGGTCGTCCTTTACGTTCTGGGAATTCTTGCAACGTCTGCCATTGCCATGGTCGTTATTGTGACGCGCTTTTATAAAAACCTGCTTTCAAAAGAGGGATATCTGACATTTTCACTGCCGCTTCGTGCGGCGGATCATCTGAACTGCAAATTGATATGCAGTATTGCCGTTCTTTGGCTGACTTTCGTGGCTTTGTGCGGTTCGCTGGTCGTTATCTTTGTCGGTAAAAATGAATTTACCGATTTCCTGCAATCGGTACGATTTTTATGGGAATACGGCAATGACGTATTTAATGCCGGTCAGATCATTATCATGATCGTTGAAACCATGATCGCTCTGTTCTGCTATACCGCTTTTACGCTTTTGCTGTTTTACGGGGCGTTATGTATCGGTCAGCAGTTCAAAAAACGGATCGGTGCCGCCGTTCTTACCGGATTTATCATTTATTCCGTAATGCAGACGGTCGGTGCGGTTTTGATCGCCGTCGGTGCCATTCTTCATATTGACGAATGGATCACAAAATTGAATTTATCGCTGTTTGCCATGGTATGTTCCGTGCTTGGTGCGGTTATTATCTGGTACGGTGTCTGGTCGTTGGCATTATATCTGATCAGCCGTCATCTGCTGACCAAAAAACTGAATTTACAGTAAGCGAAAGGAAGGAACGCAATGAAACGAACAATAAAACTTTTCGGCTTGCTTGCGCTGATCGTGTGCGTCTGTATGATATTTTCTTCCTGCAATACTATTTTGGAAATTTTGACATCCGGCAACCCCGGCACAAACAGAGAACCGTGTGATTTTGCTGACAGTGTCTGGAAAACCGAAGACGGCAGTCTGACGGTTTTCGGAACCGGAAACGGTGAAACCGCGACCGGTGTATACAGCCACGACGGGAAAACGGTTGAATTGTTTATGCATTTTGGCGATTACGGCAGTGTTGACGTATTTGACTACGCCGCAACGTACAATGAAGAAATTGAGTCGGGCAGGATGGAAATATGGGATATTGATTTTATCAATTTTGATTACCACGGTTTTCTTGAAATCGAACGTGCGGAATACACCGTTGAAAACCCGGCTTTCGATCCGCTGTTTTCCGATAAAAAGCCGGTCAAGTTAAGCCGTATTCAAAAAGAAACAGTAGCGGAAAAAGAAATCGTTGAATCGAATGAAAATTACCGTATATTCAAAAACGATCTTTCGCTGTACGGTTATAAGTTGTTGAATCGTGACGGCAAAACCGTTCTTTCCGGTTTTTCAAAAGAAGTACCCAAAATCAGTAAAGCGGATGAGCAGATTTATCACATTGAATTTGCTGATTATGACGCGCACGCAAATTTCTTTTATAACATTGAAACCGATCAGGTTTCCGACCGTTTGATTTATAACCCGAAACTTTCCGATTATAAGTACGGAATGGTCGCTTATGTCAATAATATCAGTGATGATGAGGAAACGCGTATTGTAACGGTTTGGTACGTTTTCCCGCATAACAAAATTACCGGATATTGCGCCGACTGTAACCTGGACTTTTTGCAAAAAGGCGATGTGATCCAAAAGATCGAACTGGATCCTGAAAAAGAGCAGGTGAATGTGACCTATAAAACTTTTGCCGACCATAAAGTCAAAGTTAAGGCGGTATCATATAAAGAATCGGCCGAGGAATTTGCATATTTCGATTAATATAAAAGCGGACAGGGAACTGTCCGCTTTTTTCTATGTTGCAAATTACCGCATACATGATATAATAAAAGAAATATCTGTTAAAAGGAAAGATGTTATGTCGCTGCCGTTGTTATATATTATTGTTCCGTGCTATAACGAACAGGAAGTGCTGCCTTTTACCGCGCCGCAGTTTCGTGAGGAACTCGAACTTCTGATTAATAAGAATAAAATTTCCTCCGAAAGCCGCATTCTTTTTGTGGACGACGGTTCGAGTGACCGTACGTGGGATATTATTTCCGAACTTTCGGAACTGGATCGGTGCTATTGCGGGATTCAGCAAAGCCGTAATCGCGGACATCAGAATGCATTGGTCGCCGGACTTATGGAAGTGAAGGACCGCTGTGACATCACCGTCACCATCGACTGTGACGGACAGGATGATATTACCGCTATGGAACGCATGATCGACGCGTATTCGGAAGGTGTGGATATCGTTTACGGCGTGCGTGACGATCGGAAAAGCGATACGGCAATGAAACGGAACACCGCGCAGGGTTTTTATCGGATTATGAATTTGCTGGGCGGGGAAGTCGTTTATAATCATGCCGATTACCGTCTGGTCAGTCGCCGCGCTTTGGAAGCTTTTTCCGATTTCGGTGAGGTACATCTTTTTTTGCGCGGTATGTTTCCGCTGGTCGGTTTCAAAAGCACAACGGTCGCTTATACACGTACCGAACGGGTGGCCGGCAAGTCCAAGTACCCGTTCCGTAAGTCGCTGTCACTTGCCATTGACGGTATTACCGGACTTTCGGTCAAGCCGCTGCGGCTGATCACTTTGATCGGTATCATTGTTTCGTTGTTGAGTGTTGTCGGCATCATTTGGACTGTGGTTTGTCATCTGATCGGGAAGACGGTTGCCGGCTGGTCTTCGCTGACTTGTATTCTGTGCTTTGTTTCAGGTGTTCAGTTGCTGTCGCTCGGCGTGATCGGTGAATACGTCGGTAAGATATTTACCGAAGTCAAACACCGTCCGCGCTATATCATTTCCGCCCGAACGGATGATGAAAAATAAGAAAAAGTAAACGCCCCTGCTAATGGCAGGGGCGTTTTCATGTATATTATCAATGAATGAATTTATCGTGGACGACCTGCACCGCAAGATCGGCATAGCGACTGTCGATCAGAACGGAAACCTTGATCTCACTGGTGGAGATCATCTGAATATTGATACCTGCGTCAAACAACGCTTCAAACATATTGGACGCAACGCCCGGATGACTTTCCATACCGGCGCCGACAATGGAAATTTTCGCGCAGTCGTTATCGGCAATGATCTCTTTGAAATCAAGGGTGTCGTTCAAAGAATGAAGTGCGTCGACCGCTGTGTCGCCCTGATCTTTCGGTACGGTAAAGGTGATATCCTTGGTACCGTCACGGCCGATGGATTGCAGAATGATATCAACATTGATTTTATTCTGCGCCAGTTTATTAAAGAGTTTGAACGCGATACCGGGGGTATCTTGCAGACCGATAACAGAAATACGGGTAACATTAGTATCTTTGGCAACGCCGCGAATCAAGGTTTTTTCCATTTTAACTTTCTCCTTTACAATCGTACCGGGTTTACTTTCAAGACTTGAAAGAACTTCCAGTTCCACGTTATATTTTTTCGCCATTTCAACCGAACGGTTATTGAGGACCTGCGCGCCAAGTGTGGCAAGTTCCAGCATTTCGCCGTAGGTGATTTCGTTCATTTTCTGTGCGTTCTTGACCTTGCGCGGATCGGCGGTGTATACACCGTCAACGTCGGTATAGATCTGACAGCGGTCCGCCTTCATTGCGGCGGCAATGGCAACGGCGCTTGTATCCGAACCGCCGCGGCCCAGCGTGGTGATATCGTCATATTTATTAAGACCCTGAAAACCGGCAACGATAATGATATTGCGCTTTGCAAGTTCCGCACGCATACGTTCGGTGTCGATATTGTGGATCCGCGCGATTCCGTGGTTGGAATTCGTGTGGAAACCGGCCTGCCAGCCCAGCAGGGAAATTACGGGGAAGCCCGCTTTTTCGATCGCCATGGCAAGCAGCGCGATCGAAATCTGTTCACCGGCGGAGAGCAGCATATCCATCTCGCGTTTTGAAGCGCCTTTCGGATTGATCTCGTTTGCTTTTTCAATCAGTTCGTCGGTGGTGTCGCCCTGTGCCGATACCACGACGATAACGTCATTTCCCTGACGGTATTCGTCCGTAATAATGCCGGCAACGTTGTTGACACGCTCGGCATTCGCAACGGATGATCCGCCGAATTTCTTAACAATTAAAGCCATATAATACCTCCAAAATCAGAAAAGGGTGTGCAGAATTTTTATTTGATCCACTTTCAAATCGGCACATTTTGCACGTAAAACGCTTTCACGTTCGCACGGCGTAATAAAGGCGAGTTCATTGCGGAATTTATTTTTGACCACGTCGGTGCACCCCGGAAACGCAGATTCAAAAGAAGACACCATGCCGTTATAATCATCGCTCTTGGCATAAACGTAAAGGCGTTTGTTTTTATCCGGTGTGATCACGTAATCGTCCGAACCGTCGGTCCATTCTAAATATTTCCGCGCGTGCAAATGTTTGGCGCAATCCATAATGTCGGCTGAAACCGCGCTGGCGGTCGGCATTTTACCGGCACCCTTTCCGTAAAACATAACGTCACCGGTTTTGTCACCGTTTACGACAATGGCGTTAAATACGCCGTGAACACCCGAAAGAATATGATCACGCGGAACAAGAGTCGGCCGGACGGTTGCGGAAATATGGCCGTTATCCTCCATGCAGGTTCGGGCGATCAGTTTAATGACACAACCGAAATTATCGGCATATTCCACATCGTTCAGGGTGATTTTTGAAATGCCTTCGGTCGTGACCTGATCGGGATATACGTGTTTGCCGAAACCGAGGGCGGCAAGAATACAGATTTTCCGGCAGGCGTCATGACCTTCAATATCCGCAGTCGGATCTTTTTCGGCGTACCCGTTTTTCTGCGCCAGTTTTAAGGCATCGTCAAAACTCATATTATCCATTATCATTTTATTGAGAATGAAGTTTGTTGTGCCGTTCAAAATGCCGGTGATTTCCAACACTTTGTTTGAAGACAGGCATTGCGCCATGGGGCGCAGGATCGGAATACCGCCGCCGACGCTGGCTTCAAACAGGTAATTGACGTTCTTTTCTTTGGCGATCGCCAGCAATTCCGCGCCTTTTGAAGCGACCAGTTCCTTGTTGGAAGTGACAACACTTTTTCCGGCCAGCAGACACTGTTTGCTGAATTCGTAAGCCGGATGCAAACCGCCCATCATTTCGGCAACGATCTGAACGGAATCGTCATTCAGGATCCTGTTAAAATCCTTGATAAAGCGATCGGTATACGGAAGATCGGGAAAATCCCGCAGATCCAGAATGTATTTGACGTTTAATTCGTCTTTGATTTTTTCGTTGATCAAAGCGTTGTCATTGATTAATATTTCGGCAACACCGGAGCCGACGACCCCATGACCGATTAAGGCAATATTGATCATATTTTACCTGCCCTTCTGTTAAAGTACCCGAACCGAAAGCACCCCTTCGGTCCGTCTTAATATATCCATCAGTTCATTGACTGTTAGATGCAGTTGCTCGGTTGAAACCGTCATGGAAACGTTTGCGGTGCCGTCTACCGGCACGTTTTGATTAACGGTGATCAGGTTGACGCCGTATTTTGATAATACCGAAGTCATTTCAGATAATACTCCGGCTTTATCGTTCAGCATCACGCTTAAATTCAGGCGGTTTCCCGTTTCACCGGAATAAGCGTAAACCGTGTCACGATACTTATAAAAAGCACTGCGCGATATTCCCGCCATACGGGCAGCCATCGTGGCGCTTGCGGCACTGCCGTCGGCGAGATACTGTTTTGCCTTCAAAACGCCTTCAAAAACCGGCGGCAAAACAGAGGTGCTCACCAAAATGAATCTATTCTCAGACATGATTGTCCTCCACAGAAATACGATTGTTCTTAATTATAATACACTTCCGTTCAAAAATCAATGGTATTTGTTATTTTCTCGG
>JAZRWX010000078.1:0-4935 GCA_045599905.1 Acutalibacteraceae bacterium | reverse complement strand
CTTCCGGTTTATCCATTTTGTTGATGGCGACAATGATCTGTACCTTCGCGGCTTTGGCATGGTTGATGGCCTCGATGGTCTGCGGCATGATACCGTCATCGGCGGCAACGACCAGTACGGCAATATCAGTCGCCATGGCGCCGCGCTGACGCATAGCGGTAAAGGCGGCGTGCCCCGGGGTGTCTAAGAAGGTGATATCACGTCCCTGACAGTTGACACGGTAAGCGCCGATGTGCTGGGTGATGCCGCCCGCTTCGGTCGAGGTGACGGCGGTGTTGCGGATCGCGTCCAGCAGGGAAGTTTTACCGTGGTCAACGTGACCCATGACGACCACGACCGGACTGCGTTCCTGCAAATCCGCTTCGTTGTCTTCGGTAACGTCCATGATCTGTTCTTCAATGGTCACGACGACCGCTTTCTGGATCTTCGCGCCCATTTCGGTCACAACGATCTCGGCGGTATCGTAGTCGATCACTTCATTGACGGTCGCCATCATGCCGAGTTTCATTAACTCGCGGATCACTTCGGCGGCGGTTTTCTTCATGGCAGCCGCCAGTTCGCCGACGGTGATCTCCTCACCGACTGTAACGGTGATCGGGGTCTTCTTAATGCGTTCCAACTGTAACCGGCGCAGTTTGTCGGCCTCGGTTTCACGCTTGGCACCCTGCGGACGGCGATAGTCTTTGGATTTCTGATTGATCTTCTGCTTTTTGGTGTAATTGTCACGCATGGCGTTGCTGGGCGCGATGCGTTCGTATTTTTCGTTGTAACGATCAATATTGACCGTGGATGTTCTTGTATCGATATGCTTTAACTGCGCGGGACCGCGATACGGCGTAACGCTTTCGCTCTTGGCTTTCTTGGGCGGTGCCACCAGCGGACCGGTATAAACTTCTTTTTCCTTGACCGGTTCCTTTTTGGGCTCGGCCTTTTTCTTGGGCTCGGCCTTTTTCTTGGATTCGGCCTTTTTGGGTGCTTCTTCCTTTTTGGATTCCGCCTTGGCTTTCGGCTCGGCCGGTTTTTCGGTCGCCTTCGGCTTTTCTTCGGCTGTTTCTTCGACCTTCTTCGCGGCCTTCTTCGCCGGCGCCTTTTTGGGCGCTTCTTTTACTTCTGCGGGTTCTTCTTTCGGCGCGTTTTTCGCGGCTTCGGCTGCCGCGGCGGCTTTCAGCTGTTCTAAAATCGCCATCTGATCCGCCAGTTTTTTATCCTTTTCATCCTGGCGTTTTTTGGCGGCGTCGGCACGGGTCTTGGCGCCGGCGGCAAAATATTCGTCGAAAGATTTGACGGCGTGACGGCGGGTCAACGTGTCAAATACCAAAGCGATTTCTTCTTCGTTCAACGCGGCACCGGATTTTTTATCCGCGCCGGTCAGTTCCAATACAAGTGCCGAGATCTCTTTGGAAGGCATTCCGAAATCTTTGGCAAGTTCACTGATCTTATATTTATTGTTCATTCGCATTTCCTCCTGATTTTGCGGCTTTGATGACGGCTTCGGCAAATTGCCGGTCGGTTAGTGCAATAACGCCGCATTTTTTACCGACGGCATTTGAAAGGCATTGGATATCGCATTGTGAAAGACCGAGTGTCGGGATCTTGCTTTTTTCGGCGAAGAAAACGATTTCCTTTCGGGTCTTCGGGGAAACGTCATCCGCCCAGACGACCAAATGGGTTTTGTTCGTTTTCAGTGCCGTGATCGCGGCGTTTGCGCCGTAGATCAGACTGCCGCTTTTGGCGGCGAATCCCAACAGGGTCAGGACCTTATCGGTCAATGTTCTTCAACTCCTCTGACAGGCGTTCGTAGAGTTCGGGGGGAACGGGGCTTCCGAAAGCGTGTGCCAGCGCGTTGTGCTTGGCGGCTTTTTGAATACAGGATTCCGAGCGGCAGAGGTAAGCGCCGCGTCCGTTCTTTTTCCCGGTCGCATCCAGAACGATTTCGCCTTCCGGTGTACGGACGGCGCGGATCAGTTCGATTTTCGGTTTCATTTCTCTGCAACCGATACACATCCGCATAGGGGTCTTTTTTACAGTCATGGGATAAGACCTGCCTTTCTTTCCGGTTTCGGCTTATTCGCCGAAGAAACCGCTTTCGGGATGAATGTCGATTTTCCAGCCGGTCAGTTTCGCGGCAAGGCGGACGTTCATACCCTTGTTGCCGATCGCCAGCGAAAGCTGTGCTTCCGGTACGCTGACACGGCAGGTTTTGGCGTCGGCGTCCTCAATGGTCACGCTGACGACCTTGGCGGGGGAGAGTGCTTCGCTGATAAACTGGGTCGGATCTTCACTGTACTTGACAATGTCGATTTTTTCACCGGCGAGTTCTTCCACGATCTTATTGACACGCGCGCCGCGCGGGCCGATGCAGGCGCCGACGGCGTCGATCTCCTCATTGGCGGACCAGACAGCCATTTTGGTGCGGGCGCCCGCCTGACGGGAAATGGACTTGATTTCGATCAGTCCGTCGAAAATTTCGGGGACTTCGTTTTCAAACAAACGCTTGACCAGACCCGGATGGGTACGGGAAAGCATAATGCGCGGTCCGCGTTCGGTTTCCTTGACGTCGACCACATAAACCTTGATATGGTCGCTTTCATATAATTCTTCGTCCGGGACCTGTTCGATCTTCGGCAGGGTGGCTTCGTTATGACCGATGGTCAGAATCGCGTTGCCGGTCTTGGGATCAATCCGCTGAACGACGGCGGTGACCAGTTCACGGTTGTGACTCTGGAATTCCGCCAGCGCCTGATCCCGTTCGGCTTCACGGATGCCCTGACGGAAATTGTTTTTGGAGTTTTGCGCGACCACACGGCCGAATTTTTTCGGATCAATCTGAATGTCGATATATTCCGCCTCAATACATTTCGGATCGATTTCCGTCGCGGCTTCGCGGGTGATCTGTGTGGCCGGATCTTCCACTTCATCAACAATGAATTTGCGGACAGTCACGCTGAAAATTTCCTTTTCGGGATCAATAACGCAGAAAACGTTATCGTTGGTGCCGTAATCGCGGCGGGTCGCCACGACGATGGCGTCGGCGATCTTCGCGGCAATGAATTCCTCCGGAATGTTGCGTTCGGCCGCCAGTGCGCGCAGCGCGGCAAAGAATGCCTTGTTATCCTTTTTTTCTTTTGCGGTTTTTCTTGTTTTAGCCATTTTTTGTTTATACCTCCAACGATCTTTTGCTTATTCTTCGGTCATAACGGCTTTGGAAACGGCACTCCGTTCAAAAGTTCGTATGACCCCGTCTTTTTCCAGATCCAGTGTTTTGGAAAAAGAACGTAAAATTCCTTCAAATTCTTTTTGTCCGTCGATTGCGTGATACAGCCGGATGCGGACGTTTTTGTCCAACGCGGCCTGAAAATGCGCGTCACGTGTCAGTTCCCGCTCGATTCCCGGAGAGCATACTTCCAGATAGTAGGCGTTTTCAATGGGATCGGCTTCGTCCAGGATCGGATCGATCGCGTGGGAAACGTTGGTGCAGTCGTCAATGGTAACGCCTTCCGGTTTGTCAATGAAGATTCGCAGATAGTGCGAAGCACCTTCTTTGACGAAGCGGACGTCCCAAAGGGAAACCCCCTGCTCTTCGACCGCGCCGCGGATCAGTTCGGTGATCCGCTCGGTAATATTCGCCATTTTTTATCCACCTCTTGCCAAAATAAAAGTGAGCGGGTCGCCCCACTCACCTTTCTGCTGATATTTACAACGATAGTATAACACCGGAATCAGGAAAAATCAAGTCTTTTTTGAAAATATTCTTAATTATTTTCCTTTGCGGCTTCCCGCTGCGCTTTTTCTTCTTCACGCTGGCGTTCTTCTTCCTCAATATCCCGTACTTTGTTCACGTCGAAACGGAATTCCTCATACGGGGAAATCATGGAACCGGGTTCGATGGTTTGATAAACAACGACATCGCCGGGTTTGTTATAATCGTTTCTGTCCATGACGACGATATTCTGCAATCCGGCATCCAGCAGTTTCTCCCACGCGTCGCGTTCGCTGAGATTTTTGATGTTCGGCACGCGGACTTTTTCCGGTCCCAGACTGACCGTAAGCGTCAGCTCGGAACCCTTTACCAGTTTTTCACCGGCTTTGGCCGACTGTGCGAAAATAATACCGGCCGGGACTTTGCTGCTGGATTCGTATTTGAACACAATGTTGAACGGTTTGCATTCGGGCATTTCGTCAACATCGGCATAATAAATGTTGATATCGTCACCGCACAGATCCGGCACCGTGGATTTAGGCCCGGCCTTTTTCTGGGAAGAAGTATCTTCCTGCGAAGAAGTGACAGTATCGTCATCCGTTTTGCCGATAAAGTGCAGTTTCTGGTTGGCGAAGAACAACAGTCCGGCACACAGCAGGGCGGTGATAACCGCGGAAATCAGAACCGTGACGACACCCTTGCGCCGCTTGCCGCCTTTTTTGGAACGGGGTTCTTCGGCTGCCGTCCGTTCGGTACGCGCCGGTGCGGACTTCCGCTTGGAAGCGGATTTGGCGGCAGGCGCGGCGGAATGTTTGGCCCCGGAGGAACGGGAAGCGTTCTTGGCTTCCGCTGTTTCGCCGTATACCAGTTCGTTGCGGAAAATTTCAATGTTTTGCGTACGCTTGGCGATCTGTAATTGCAGACCGTTCGCCAGCGAAACCAGTACCTGTCGCGGCAGTTCGTTGGCGAAATGCGCCGGAACGGTCAGACTTTCTTTGCGGACACGTTCATTGGCGGCAGGCGGCACGGCACCGATCAGGACGCGGAACAGTACGGCACTTAACGCGTATACGTCGCTGGTTTCGGTCGGATTTGTCTGCGCGGTATACTGTTCGGGCGCGGCGTACCCCGAAACCAGGGTGGATTGGAAATCCGAACCGCTTTCCCGGATCTTCAATAAAGACAGATGAGTCAGTTTTAACTTTCCGTCCCGTTGGACAATAATGCTTTCGGGC
>JAZRWX010000077.1:0-1505 GCA_045599905.1 Acutalibacteraceae bacterium | reverse complement strand
GAATTGGTATATCATCACCGTAAGGTGCATCTTATCACGGTATTAGATGTGTTTATTCCTTTGCGGCTTGACGATATGCAATTCCTAAGGAATTGATGATATACAAGGTTTCGCCTTGATTTTGTTGATGTCGCCTTCGCCTACAAAATAAAAACAACCGCCGTAAAGTTTACGGCGGTCATATTTGTTCAGTATCTGAATTTTCAAAAGTGGCAATATCGGATAGATCACAATCAAGAATAAGGCATAAAGTATTGAGTGTGTTTGTGCTTATAGGTGCGTTTTTGCGAAGTCTGTCAAGTTGACCGGTACTTATTTTATACTTGTGAATAAGCAAATATTGAGAAACGTTTTTCTTTTTCATTGTTTCCCATAATTTATCGTATTTTATCAAGCAAACCACCCGCCTGTTTACATTTTACCCCCATATTTTTTTATTGACAATTGCCCGTAAAGGGGCTATAATTGGGTGCAGAGGTGATAGGTATGCCAAATATATATAATAAATATGAATTGCCGGATGAAAATGGGTTTCAAGAAATATCTGAGGTTGAAGAAGTGCTTGAATTCAGTTCGAAAAGCAGACAGTTAGCCGCTTTCTTGGCTTTAGCGGGATACCATGAATTGTATTTGGGCTTATCAAAGAATATTTTCGGAACATTTAATATGTTCAAACGGTGGAATGATTATTTTCGTTTGCGATGCGGAGAAGAATTTTTTGATGGGGAAGGACGTCCGTTAAGGTGATGATATGCAGGATAATTTAATCGTAAAATTGTATGATGCTTACCAATATTTAAGAGTACTGAACGCATATGAGAATTTGATCGAAAAATACCGTAATAACACAAAGGAATATAAGAATAATTATTATAAATTAAAAAATCGAAAAGTTCCGGAATCATCAAAATCAAGTATATGGCTGACTTTGTTTGTCCCGGGATTTCTTTTCGTTGTAATGTTTTTTGCTGGTGAGGGAATAATCCAAAAACTTGGTTGTCTTGTTGCGCTTGCCGGTGTAATAGGTTATGGTGTTTTAAGCAGTAAATCAGATAAGAACAAAAGCAAAAAATTCAATAATAAATTTACAAAAGAAGCGGACGATTATTGGAAAAAAGTTGTCAGTCCCGCAGAACAAAAAAACATTCAAACAATACGTAAAATTGAAAACGAAAAAAAAGAATTTGTAAGAGATAATGCTGAAGTTATAGAAATTATTCCTTACGAATACCGAAAGGAACCCACGGTCGGATATTTATTAACCGTTATACTAAATAAACGCGCGGATGACTTAAAGGAAGCAATAAATTTATATGAGGAAGAATTGCACCGTGCAAAAATGGAAAATGCTATTAACGGTATTATGCAAACAGTGGATTCTATCAATTATAATATAAATATGCAAATGTCAAATATTTCATCCTCGCTTGATATGGCGAATTCAAAATTAAGAAATATTGAAAACCTGGAATTCTATCAGGCTTTTATAAAAGACAAATGAAAAC
>JAZRWX010000076.1:0-1737 GCA_045599905.1 Acutalibacteraceae bacterium | reverse complement strand
GAAGATTTCAGTATCGGCGATGTCGTACTGAATCTTGCCGACGGAAGTGTCAACCGTCTTTGCAGCTTTTGGGACTATGCCGCCGTGCAGAAAAACGGAAGAGATTACGGCTCGCTTACCATTAACGGATCGGGTCAGCTGATCGCCACAGGCGGCGTAGGTTCCGCGGCGATCGGTGCCGCGTCCGGCTATGATACCTGCAACATTACCATCAACGGCGGAATGATCTACGCCGCCGGCGGCAGTAACGCGCCCGGCATCGGCTGTAACGCTGGTTCCGGTCAGCCGTGTATCGCGCGGAATATCATCATCAACGGCGGTATAATAACAACGACCGGTCTTGGAGCGCCCGGCATCGGCGCGGGACGTCTTTACGGCCTTTCCATTCTCGGCGGTATGGTCACGGCACAGTCAATGTACGACGGTGAACACGCGGTGACGGATGATATCGGATGTCCGAACATCAGCGGTGCTTCCTGCGATACGATCGTTATTGCCCCGTCCGCCTCGGTTTTGGCAGAAAGAATCAATACCCACAGTCAGGACACGGCGATCTGCAACGAACTCGGACAGAACGTTGAACGCTGTGTGATCGATCTGGACGAGATGTTCCCCGAAGCTTATGACGATCCGCCCGGCATCGCGATCAACGGGATCCGGTCGTCCTACTGGGGACACACCTGCTTATCCGAAATAAATAATATGCCGATCTGTGACGGTAAACTCTATCTCTATTGCACCGCGTGCAGCGTTCCGGATATCAGAACCATTCAGTGCACGGCGGTCGGAAGAATTGAGCCCACCTGCACGGAAAACGGCACAGCGGCACATTATATTAACGAAATGGGCGACTGCTATTCGGATGAAGCGTGCACGGTCCCGTCAGATGCCGAAACGCTGATCCTGCCGGCGCTCGGTCACGAATACGAAAACTGCGCCTGCGTTCGCTGCGGAAAACTGATCACCGATCTTGACGACGACGGTGCGGAAACGGCGTTCGACCTCATCCGGCTGCGCAGAGCGCTGCTTGCCGGTCTGACCGACACGAAATATGATCTGAATTCGGACGGCGCGGTCGACATACGCGATCTGGTCTTTTTGGAAAAACAGTTCGCAGCGTAACTGCCGCCCCACCGTTCAAGACGACTTCGACTTGACCTTGAATATATTTCTTTATTCCGCTCGCGTTTAAGCCACCTATTGACACGTAGTATTCTTCTGTCCAAAAGTGCCGATTGCCGAATTTATTATTCGGAATAATTACAATATGACATTAACAGAAAAACCGCTCATCCGTTTGGATGAGCGGTTTTTTGTTGCAAAAAAAACGGACGGTCAAAGGCCGTCCGTTCTGTTTTTCTTATCAATGTTCCGCGCGCTGGGGACGAAGCATAAGTCCCGGCACGACATTGGTAACGTCCAGACCTTCATACAGTACCCGGTAACATTCCTCGATGATCGGCATTTCGATATGATATTTCTGTGCCAGATCATGCGCCATCAGCGCGGCGTAATATCCCTCGACCGTACCGACCTGCGCCAGCGCGTCCGCTACCGAAACACCGCTTCCGACCTTGAATCCGAACCGATTGTTCCGACTGTGTCGGGACGTGCAGGTAACGACCAGATCGCCGATACCGGTAAGACCCGCAAAGGTATGTTCCTTCGCGCCCATGCACACCCCGAGGCGTGCCATTTCGGCAAGACCGCGGGTGATCAGCGCGGCTTTGCTGTTGT
>JAZRWX010000075.1:0-2548 GCA_045599905.1 Acutalibacteraceae bacterium | reverse complement strand
CTGTTCCATGTTCGTTTCGAGCATCCGCTCGAGAATTTTCGGGTGTGCGCCTTCGGTATAGTCGCAATCAAATCGGATCATAAGTTACCTCGTTTTGATAGATGATGGGTTCGTTTATGACGATGTGCCGTACGTCCGCCTGCACTTAAGTACAGGTCGGGAACTTACGATACACTTTATATATTATAGCACATGACGGTCCCCGTTGAGAAGTTTGGGGAGAATCAGGTGAGTTTGTAATATGATGTGGAATTTTACAATAGGCAGCTGATGTTGAGTTCTCGATTCTGAGTTAATTATATATTAATGGGTTACAGTCCAAATACTATAGTCGATATTATTAACAGAACCAATGGTTCCGTCAGCAAAATGGATTTTCTTTATACCACAATAAACCTTATTTATTTCACTCCAATCGGATATGTTTATCTTTGCAGAATATATAGATTTACCAGGATCCAAAGAACAGCTGGTAGTCCTGTTAATAGATTGGTGCTTGGTACCCCACATGTCTTCGGTGTAAATTCCAAGCTCAAAACCGCTGATCTTTTTACTGGTTACAGCGTTGCTTACTCTAAAACTGATTTCTGCATTGAATTTTGACAAATTTTTGCATTGTGCACCGTCAATTTTTAAAGCGGAAACATCTTTGAAATTTGGAACAACCTTTAACTTGAAGGATACTGTTTTGTTCGATCCATCTGTCGTTTTCCCGGTAATGGTATACGTTCCGCATGTCATAAGGTTGTAATAAAAAGACGGGTTTTTCCCGGAACAATGCCAGTCGATGTTTTTATTGGTAGCATTCTCCGGCTCGATCGTCACATATTTATTTAAGTTAATATTGCTACAAATGGTTACTGATATCTCCGGCACGTTTGCTTTAATGGACGTGATTGGGATGATCACGGATACGGGGATTTTTCTAATTAAACCACCACCATCGGCAGCTGTGCATAGAATATTGCACTTTCCAACCGATATTCCCGTTATAACGCCGGACTCGTTCACGGTGACGATTTTTTCATTTTCAGATGCCCAAAGCACTTTTCGATTCCCTGCATTATCGGGTTTTACGGAAACTTTGAGCGTTTTTTGGTTTCCAACAGCAACAGATTGAGTTGCAGTAGATTGAGGAGCAATGCTTGTTACAGCTTCTGCAATGGTAACTTTACAAATTGTTTTCCGTTTAGTTTTTCTTCCGGGTTCATTGGTTTCGGCAGTAATGTTTGCGCTTCCGCGGGAAACGGCTGTCACGTTTCCTTCTTCGTCAACAACCGCCACCTTCGGGTTGCTTGAAGTCCAAATAATATCTTTACAACTGGTTTCTTCGGGAAGAACGGTTGCGGCAAGGTGAACGGTATCCATGCCTTCATTCTTGGCGTGAAGGAGTAGGGTAATGGTGGTTTGATCAAGCGTCACTTTTTCGGCGGGCACCAATACGTGTACAAAGCACAGCGAAGCAGCGCTTTCATCGGTCTTCGAACGGCAGGTAATAACGGCGTCGCCTGCGGAAACGGCGGTAATGGTCCCTCCGTTGATTTTTGCGATTTCCGGATTAGAAGATTCCCAGATATAGGAAGTCTTGATTGATGCTCCTTCGGTGGTTGCAACGGCTTTCGGGGTAAGCTTAAAGGTATCGTGAATATAGAGTGTTGTCTCTTGGGTGTTTAGCTCAATGGTAAACGAAGAATCTGTGCCGGCGAATACGGCCTGTGGCGTGGGTGAGGGCGTCGGCGTAGGTGTGGGCGTGGGTTCAGGCGTAGGGCTGGGGGTTGGTGTCGGTGTAGGGGTAGGCTTAGGCGTCGGCGTTGGTGCTTCGGTGATTTTTGTTTCGCTTGTAGTTACATAACTACGAACGATATAACCCGTTTTTCCATCTTCCATTTCAACATAATAATAATCTTTGCCGATTTTTTGGAAAACCGTCAGGATAGTTCCGTAATTGTACGTTCCCAAATGTTTAGAACTTGGTTTTGCTAACGACCATAGAATAGTAGAATCACTGTTGACGTATCCGTACATTAACGGCGCAGGTGTCGGCGTAGGCGTCGGTTTCGGTGTCGGCGTAGGTGTCGGTGTAGGCTTGGGCTTATCGATCCGTGCCAACTCATAATCGGAGATTCTATAAGCGGTTGTACCATCCCACTTCGCATATAGGTCCAATACTTCGGAAATCGGTATAGCAAAATTGATTAATGCTGTTGTTTCATCTTTTCCTCCGGCAGTAACACCAATAACTTTACCATCGTTGCTAAATAGTACACCTCCACTGCTGCCATGCCCGGTGGCAGCGGTGAATTGGATGAATTTTCCGTGTTGTATATGGATATCTAAATTACTAATTATGCCCGTTGAAATAGTGTTTTTTATACCTTCTGGGCTGCCGATAGCGAGAACCTTCTCTCCGCGACGCAGTTTTTCCGAAGAAGGCTTAAGCGGGGCCATTGTGGTCGGCGCCATAAACCGCAGAATGGCAAGGTCTTTCGATTCATCCGCGATAAGCACTTTGGTAAGAAAATATTGGTAACCGTCATCGCTTTCGGCG
>JAZRWX010000074.1:0-11861 GCA_045599905.1 Acutalibacteraceae bacterium | reverse complement strand
GTATCGAATACCGCGGATGCGGGCAGGAAATTGTCGAAGCCCTTGCCGAATATGCCGGCGTTCCGGTCTGGAACGGGTTGACCAACGAATTCCATCCGACCCAGATTCTGGCGGATTTTCTGACGATCCGTGAACATTTCGGTTCCCTTTCCGGCAGAAAACTGGTTTATATGGGGGACGCGCGCTATAACATGGGCAATTCGCTGATGGTCGGCTGCGCGAAAATGGGAATGCACTTTGTCGCCTGTGCGCCGAAAAAGTATTTCCCGAACGCCGAACTGGTAGCGACCTGCAAAGAGATCGCCGCCAGGACGGGCGCAACGCTGGAATTTATCGAAGACCCCGCGGCGGCAGTGAAAGGCGCTGACGTGATCTATACCGACGTCTGGGTTTCCATGGGTGAACCCGATGCCGTCTGGAACGAGCGTATCGCCGAACTCACGCCCTACCGCGTAACGATGGATATCATGAATACCGCCGGACCGCAATGCCGCTTTATGCACTGCCTGCCGGCGTTCCACGATCTGAATACTGGCATCGGCAGACAGATCCACGAAAAATTCGGTATTGATTGTATGGAGGTCACGGACGAGGTCTTTGAAAGCGACCGATCCATCGTTTTTGACGAGGCGGAAAACCGTATGCATACGATCAAGGCCGTAATGGCGGCAACGCTGGCCTGATCTGCTTTATGATTGCCAAAAAAATCTGATTTTTCGGTGTTTTCCTCTTGCACCCGGTCCGCAACGGTTATATAATAGAATTATAAATTATACAGGTACAGGAGAATAGCAATGAAAAAGATGTTGAAACTGTCGATCCTTCTTTTGATCGTGATGATTCTTGCACAGAATCCGCTTGCCGCGCTTGCCGACGGCACAGCGCCTTCGACCGCGCTGACGGATACGGTCGGTTTCATTACCGATAAGGACGGAAGCATTTATTATATCGACACGAAGGGCATACTGGTAACGGGCCCGTTCACTGTCGACGGAAAGACCTACCGGGCGAATGCGGAAACCGGGATTCTTTGTAAGGGCTGGTACGAAAACAACGGCAAAAAATATTATTACAGTCTGACCGACGGGCATCTGTTCACCGGATGGCATACCATCGGCGATTATCGGTATTATTTCGATCCTGCTGACGGTTGTATGTTTAAGGAATGGCACACCATTGGGGACTATCGGTATTACTTCAACAAAAGTAACGGACAGATGTTCAAGGGTTGGCACACCATCGGCGATTACCAGTATTATTTCAATAAAAGCAACGGACGGATGTTCAAGGGCTGGCACACCATCGGCGATTATCAGTATTACTTCAACAAAAGCAACGGACGAATGTTCAAGGGCTGGCATACCATCGGCGATTACAAGTATTTCTTTAACAAGCGCAACGGACGGATGTTCAAAGGGATGCACACCATCGGCGATTACCAGTATTACTTCAACAAAAGCAACGGACGGATGTTCAAGGGTCTGCATAAGATCGGCAAAAACGTTTATACGTTTTCGAAGACCGGCAAACTGGTCCGCACGGTTTACGCGAAAAAGAAGAGCGTTTGCCTGACCTATGACGACGGACCTTCCGCGAACACCCAAACGATCCTGAAAACGCTGAAAAAGAACGGCGCGCTGGCGACCTTCTTTGTTGTCGGTGAACGGGTCGGCTGGTATCCGGACGCGATCAAATCCATGGCGGCCATGCGGTGTCAGATCGCTAACCACAGCTATACGCATCCGTATTATTGGAACCTTTCGGTCGCACAGATCAAGAATCAGATCAAAAACTGCAACGCGTCGGTGCGGAAATATGCCGGTGTGGGGCCGACGGTTTGCCGTACACCCGGCGGCGGTCAGTCCACCGCGATCAATTCCGCTGTCGGTATGCCGATCATTTTGTGGTCGGTTGACACGCTGGACTGGAAGATCCGTGACGCCGGTTCGGTCTATTCCAAAGCCATGAGTAACGTCAACGACGGCGCTATTATCCTGATGCACGATCTTTATTCTTCCACCGCGTCGGCGGCAACGAGAATTATTCCCGCTTTGAAAAACAGAGGATATCAGATGGTGACGATCCGGGAAATGGCTCTGCTGAAAGGCGTAACGCTTGTAAAAGGAAAAATTTATTCGCATTTTTGACAGTAACAAGAAAAGGTGCATTCTCAAAGAGAATGCACCTTTTTGCATCCGGGATACGGATCACGGTAAAACGGAAAGATATTTTGCCAGCGTAACGATCAGCGGAATGGTCACCAGTGAAACCACCGTTGACAGCGAAACCAGATTGACCGCAAGGTCTGGCGCTTTATTGTATTTCGCGGCAAAGATCGCGGTGTTCGCCGCCGACGGCGCGCAGGCGGAAATCGTCATAGAAACCAGCATATCGCCGCGGATATGGCAGAAATACATCCCTGCCAGTACCCCGAGCGGCAACAGCACCAGCCGCAGGAAAATGGCAAACAGCGCCGAAAGGTCTTTGACCGTTTTCAGCAGATCGGACTGCGCCAGCCGATGCCCGATAATGATCATCGGCAGCGGGGTGTTCAGCGCCGCCAGCCCGATGACCGGCTGGCTTAATATTTCACGCGCAAAGGCGGGAAGCCGTACGGGCAGTAAAAAGACCAGTAAGCCGACCGTCAACCCGATAATGCCGGGATTTATGAATAACTTTTTGACCGAAATATATTTTCGTTCGCCGCTGATCAGCACAATGCCGTAAGTCCATGTGAACAGATTGAAAATCGCGATGAACGAAGCGGCAAGCAATACCCCGTTGCTGCCCAAAACCGCTTCCTGCACCGGCAGACACATATATCCGCAGTTGGAAAAAACGACCGAATACCGAAGCACTTTCCGTTTGGCTTCATCCTTGTCGCGCAGCAGCAGGGTGACCGCCGCGATAAAGAAAATATGAATGATCAGCGCCAACAGAAAACTCAACAGAATATCGTTCAGCGTGTCGCGGTCAAATTCCCGCATAAAAGATTTAATGATAACGCAGGGGGTGACAAAGTATAAGACAAAGTCGGTAATACTGCGCACACCGGCGTCGGTCATGATGTTCTTTTTTGTCAGCAGAACGCCCAAAAAAATGAAGATGAACAGGATGATGACCTGTTGTAAAACCGTCAGAAAAATCATTTGACACTCTCCGCGAAGCGCTTGAATGCCGCCAGACCGTCGGCGGTGCGCTTATAAACACCGGCGTGTTCCAGAACGCGGGCGAAAACCTTTCCGATCTCTTCTTTTAAGATGCGGTCGGCGGTTTCGGCGTTCCAGTCACTCCGCCGTGCAAGAATATCTGTTGCCCAGTCGGCGTGTTTGGCCAAAACTTCGTCAGCGGTAAGATCTTTGCCCGACAGCATGGCTTCACGCAGATCCGCCATTTCATTTTTCAGTCGGGACGGCAGGACCGCCAGTCCCATGACCTCGATCAGACCGATATTTTCTTTTTTGATATGGTGCAGTTCCGCGTGGGGATGAAATACACCAAGCGGATGTTCGTCGGTGGTGAGATTATTGCGCAGAACAAGATCCAATTCAAATTTTTCGCCGTTTTTCCGGGCAATGGGAGTAATGGTATTGTGCGGCATTCCGTCGGTTTCGGCAAAAATACCGGCCTGCTCATCGGAATAGCCGCGCCAAGCCGCCAAAATGCGGTCTGCCAGTTCGATCAGCGGTTCGGTCGCATCGGCACGCAGGCGGATGACCGACATCGGCCATTTGACAATACCGGCTTCGACCTGCGGAAATCCGGCAAAGGTCAGCGGATGTTCGATCGGCGCTTTTTCCATGGCGAAAGAATAATGACCGCCCTGAAAATGGTCGTGGCTTAAAATCGAGCCGCCGACGATCGGCAGATCGGCATTGGAACCGATGAAATAGTGCGGAAAAGTCTTGACAAAGTCCAGTAATTTCAAAAATGTATCGCGGTTGATCGTCATGGGCGAATGCTCGCCGTTTAAGGCAATGCAATGCTCGTTATAATAAACGTAGGGGGAATATTGCATGAACCAGTCCCGTCCGTTGATACGAATCGGGATGATGCGGTGGTTCTGCCGTGCCGGGAAATTCATGCGTCCGGCGTACCCTTCGCTTTCACGGCATAACTGGCATTTCGGATATCCCGACTGCGCTGCGTTTTTGGCGGCGGCGATCGCCCTGGGGTCTTTTTCCGGCTTGGAAAGATTGATTGTGATATCCAGATCGCCGTATTCGGTCGCCGTGACCCATTTCACGTCTTTGGCAATGCGGTCCCGGCGGATGTAGTTGCTGTCACAACTGAAACGGTAGTACCAGTCGGTGGCCTCTTTCGGGGAGCGACCGTATTTTTCATAAAACTTTGACGTGATCACGCTGGGCGGCGGAAGCAGTGCCCCCATCAGTTTGGTATCAAACAGATCCCGTGCGGTGATCCCGTCCTCAAACAGACCGCGGCTTGCGGCGTCATCCAGTAAAATCCGCAATACCTGCGGCAGATCCACATTGTAAAAATCATCATTGCAGTCGCAGGTGTCCATCTGCATTACTTCTAAAACGCGGTTGGTAACGTACGGCGCGTCCTGCGCGGGGAAAAGTTCCTTTTCCAAACCGTAACAAACCAACTGCCGAACAGCTTTCTGTATCATTCAATCAACCCCCAAAAAATAACAGTATTATTATACCTTTTCGCCTGGTCGGTGTCAACGCCGAAACCAGAAAATTATTCCTTTTTGTGACTGTTTTCGCTTTTTAGTTGCAAAACCGCCAAAGGTGCGGTATCATAAGAACAGAAACCGTCACGGCGAACATTTACTGCACGGGGTATATCCTTTGCGGATCAGTTCGTCACGGTCGGTGGAATAGATTTTGTTTGCCGGATCGGTTTTTGCGGCATAGAAGCAATCCGGGCGGTGGAATTTCATGCTGTTCTTGTTGGCACAGTATTTTCCGGATGTAAGGTTCCCACCGGTGTCCGGCTCGGTTTGACGGTCGGCTTGCGATCGTTCCAGACGGTACCCGTTTACGGAATCATCACGCGGCAGGGTCACCGTAATGCCGCCGGAAGTCGGTTTCTCTGTCACCGTGACCGCCGTATCGGTTTTGGGCGTGGCGCATCCGCACAACAAGATCAGGCAAAAAAGCGGAATGATTTTTCGCATAACGAAGTTCCTTTACTTAAATTTTCCCCCAAAAGGAGTGTTTTTGATGAACAGAATCGCCGATCCCGAAAAACTGGCACAGTTAAAAGAACAGGCCAACCGTCTGCCGCTGACACCCGGCGTGTATATAATGAAAGACACCACGGGACAGATCATTTATATCGGCAAGGCCAAAGCACTGAAAAACCGTGTGACACAGTATTTCGGCGCAGGAAATCAGCATACCGACAAGGTGCGTCAGATGGTGGCGCACGTCGATCATTTTGAAACGGTGCTCTGTGACAGCGAGTTTGAGGCGCTGATCCTTGAAAACGCGCTGATCAAGCAGAATCAGCCGAAATATAACATTCTGCTGAAAGATGACAAGGGGTATCACTATATTTTGATCACCAACGAAAAATGGCGTCGGCTGACGACCGCCATGCAGTTGGAAAACAAAGGGGAATATATCGGGCCGTATTATTCGTCTTATGTTGTCAAAGAAACCGCCGAAGAAGTCCGCCGTATCTTCAAACTGCCGAATTGCAGCCGGAATTTCGATACGCCGTCCAAACCCTGCCTGAATTACCACATCGGGTTGTGCGACGCGCCTTGCAGCGGAAAAATATCGCTTGAAACGTATAACGAAACGGTCAGCGCCGCGCGGGATTATATCCGTCGGGGAGACCGTACCGCTTTGGTACGTGACCTGCGCGAAAAAATGGAAGACGCCGCCGAAAAACTGGATTTCGAGTACGCCGCGAAATTGCGGGACCGGATCGCAGCCATTGAAAAACTGCGTGAGCGGCAGAAAGTCGTCATGGCACCGTATAAACGGGAAGACGTTTTCGCGGCGGTGCGGATCGGGGAACTGTTCTGCATCAGTGTGTTTTCGTTCCGCAACAGCCAGCTTTCCGATAAACAGCATTTCTTTGTTGAGGGAATGCCGGGCGCCGCGGCACTGTACAGCGAGTTTTTGCCCCGATATTACGCCTTGCGTGAGGATATCCCGCCGCGCATCGTGCTGGATGCCGCGACTGAGGATAATGCGCTTTTGGAACGGTATTTTTCCGAAAAAAGCGGGCGGAAAGTGCAGATCATCCTGCCGCAGAAGGGGGCACAGCGGGATCTTGTGCAGATGTGCCGGAACAACGCCGCCGAAAATCTTTCGGCCAAGACCGAACGCAGCGGACGTGAAATGTCGGCACTTAACGAACTGGCTGAACTGCTGGGATTACCTGAGCCGCCGCGGTATATCGAATCCTATGATATTTCCCATACCGGCGGTCAGGAAAACGTTGCCGGTATGATCGTTTTCAAAGACGGCCGTCCGTTTAAGGCGGCATACCGTCGTTTCAAGATCAAGGGCTTTTCCGGTCAGGACGATTACCGCTCTATGGCGGAAGTTCTGGATCGCCGCCTGACGGAATATGAAAAAGGCGAAGACGAAGCGTTTGCGACTCTGCCGGACCTTATTCTGCTGGACGGCGGAAAGGGGCAGGTATCGGCGGTACTGCCGGTACTGCGCGCGCACAATGCCGATATTCCGCTGTTCGGACTGGTGAAAGACGGTCATCACCGTACCCGCGCGGTCGCGACCGATTCGGGCGAGATCGCCGTCAAACCCGTGCGCCGGGTGTTCACGCTGGTGACCGAAATTCAGGATGAGGTGCACCGCTTTGCCATCAGTTTTCATAAAAAGCGCCGTACAAAATCCATGTTAAGCAGTGAACTGACCGAGATCGAAGGTCTCGGAAAAGCACGTGCCGCCGCCGTTTTAAGGTATTTCAAAACCATGAAAGCCGTTCGGGCGGCATCGGTGGAAGAATTGTGCGAAGTCAAAGGACTGCCGCGCGGCGTGGCACTGAAAATATACAGTCAATACCATCAAAAGGATTAAAGCAGGCGGAAACGCCTGCTTTTTTTATGTTCCGCTGATTCGGTCGGCCAGTTCCGCCAACTGTTCCAGCGTCAGTTTTTCACTGCGGATATCGGGCGAAAGCCCCATCTGCGCCAATGCCTGCGTCAGTACGGCTTTGTCAATCCCAAGCGTGTTGCTGACCGTATTGCATAAGGTCTTGCGCCGCTGGGCAAAGCAGGCCTTGACGACCTTAAAGAACCACTCTTCATCCCGCACGGAAACGGGTGGATTTTTGCAGATTTTTAATTGGATCACGGCGGAATCGACTTTCGGGCTGGGCATAAAACTTTCCCGCGGTACCCCGAACAGAATTTCGGCCTCGGCATAGTACCGCACCGCCGCGGTCACAGCGCCGGCGTCCCGTGTGCCGACCTCGGCGCAAAGGCGTTCGGCGGCTTCTTTCTGCACCATAACGGTCAGACTTTCCACCGGCAGACGGCTTTCCAGTAATTTCATGATCAGCGGCGAGGTGATGTAGTAGGGCAGATTAGCGCAAACCGCCACCCGTTCACAGTCGGCAAACTGTTCCCGGATGACCGCTTCCAGATCCAGTTTCATGGCATCCCCGAACAGAACGGTCACATTGTCGAATTCCGCCAGCGTTTTTTGCAGAACGGGGCGCAGGCGCTCGTCCAGTTCAATGGCGGTCACTCGCTTGGCAAGACGGGCAAGTTCCGCGGTCAGTACCCCGGCACCCGGCCCGATTTCCAGCACGCCGGTATTTTTATCGCACGCCGCCGCGGCCATGGCGGGGCACACGTCCGGATCAATGAGAAAATTCTGCCCGAGGGATTTTTTGAAGGTGAAACCGCCGTTTTCCAACAGCGCACCGATTTCGCATTTGTTTGAAAGCTGCATGATTTTACTCCCGATTAATATACTGATATTATTATAGGGTATCTTTTTACGGGTTTCAAGAAAATTTTAGTGACAAACGCAAAAAAATGTGGTATATTAAATAAAATATGTTTTTGGATGTGAATGGAATGGATAACAGATTTGACGCAAACCTGTTTGGTGAATTAAAAACGCTTCTTGACGAAATCAGTCTGGAATCAAAAGAGGAAAATGTTTTTGGCAACGAAACCAACCTTTTCAAGGTATATTTCAACGAAGATAAGCAACAGTATATATTGGCGCAGGCGCAACTTTCCGGGGAAAGCGACGGCTCTTTTGCGGAGATTCAAAGCGTGCTGTTTGACGACAGTCAGAGTGAAAAGGATATTTCTTTCGTTGCCATTGAGTTCAGCGAAACGATCCGCCAGAAATTAGGCGTGCGCCGCAAGCGTGCCGCGACGACCGAGGTCGATCTGCCCTCTGCCAATAAAAACGGTGCCATGACCGTTTCGGGCTTCACCAAAAAGGTGCTGGACGTTTTTCCGCAGTATAAGGATGATTATAAGGCACACGTGGCGCATTACGGCAATTTTTTGTATCTCGACTTTTTTGCCGATACTCTGGTTCCGCAGATCATTGAAATATTGAACGCCGGCGCGAAAAAAACGGTCAAAAAACTGTTTGAACTGCTGGAAACCGGGTATTTGCAGGGGGATCGCGAAACCGTCAATGTGACCGTCGCCGTCATTGCCGCGGCAGTGTATAAACAGCCGGAACTGAAAGAAAAAGCACTGGAAATGCTGGACGGAAACGCCCATTACCGCCAGTGTGTGCAGGAATTTATTCCGGTTTTTGCCAAACGTAAAAAATTGATCAAGGCATTGATCAAATAAAATAAGGAAAGGGTTTTGAACATGAACGGAATGTCTTTACTTACCATTGCGCAGGCGGCCGCCGTATCGGCGGGAACAGGGCTGAATCTTTCGGGTGTGCTGCTGATCGTCCTGCTGATCATTGTTCTCATTCTCATTTTCAAGAATATCTGTGTGGTGCCGCAGGCGACCCAGTTTATCGTTGAGTTTCTGGGTAAATATAAAACCACGTGGAACGCGGGTCTGCATATCAAGATCCCGTTGCTGGAAAAAATCGCTAAAAAAATCACGCTGAAAGAGCAGGTACTGGACTCTCCGCCCCAGCCCGTTATCACGAAGGATAACGTCACCATGCAGATCGACACGGTCGTCTATTTCCGCATTTTTGACGGTAAACTGTTCACCTATGGTGCTGTGAATCCGATCATGGCGCTGGAAACGCTGACCGCAACGACTTTGCGTAATTTAGTCGGTGAACTGGAACTGGACGGTACGCTGACCTCGCGTGACACCATCAACGGAAAAATGACCGAAATTCTGGCCGAAGCCACCGATCAATGGGGCATTAAGGTCAGTCGCGTGGAACTGAAAAACATTCTGCCGCCGACCGAGATCCAGAACGCCATGGAAAAGCAGATGAAAGCCGAACGTGACCGCCGTGAAACGCTTTTGCAGGCGGAAGGTCATAAAGCCGCCGCCATTACCCGCGCGGAAGGCGATAAGCAGGCCATGATTCTTGCCGCAGAAGGTGAACGTGACGCGCGCATTGCACGTGCCGAAGGTGAAGCCAAAGCCATTCTGCTGTCCAAACAGGCGGAAGCCGACGGTCTGCGCGCTTTGAAGGAAGCCGGGGTAGACGCTTCGGTACTGGAACTGAAAAAGTATGAAGCACTCGTTCAGGTCGCCAACGGTACGGCGGCGAAACTGATCGTCCCGACCGATGTGGTCGATACGGTTAAACAGAACGCTGTTTTCAGCGAAACGACCGGCTTGGGCGACACGACCAAACCGCTGGAGTAAGAAAGATGTTTAATTTCTTAAAGAAGAAAAAAGTGACGGTTCATACCGATGATTCACCGACAGCCGAAAGAAAAAGTTCACCGTGGGGAGAAAATGCATATAATCCTCAAATGCACGGGAAGCTCCTGTTCTCTTGCAGGGTTAATTATGACACTATGCACAGTTTGCGAATATACCGCAACGGCAATGCATTATATTGCGGAGAAAATAAAGCGTTTAATTACGGTGCCGCTATGGTTGACAGGGATGTTGTAGTGACTGAAATATCGAAAAGCACCGCAATTGACCTGCTGGAAGAAGAAATACTGCGCCACAAGAAATGGTTGACGGATGCCATATCCAAGCAGGAAAGCGAGCGAGAAAAAAGTATACGAGAAGGACTTGCCGAACTGAACGATATATATGATGAATTGTCTTTGATGCCGGACGAATCATACCTGTGATATGGGAGACCCTGGTCGGACACGAGATGAAATAGTGGAATTCTTATCCCGACGATGAAACCGTTGGACTGATTACCAAGAACCTGCCCGCAGTAAGAACTATTAAAGTGGTCTTGCCCCCAATTTATGAAAACCGGGGGCAAGACCGAAAACAAAAAACGACCCACCGAAAATTGATATGCACCCCAAAAGTTAGACACTTTTGGAGGTGCATATTTTTATGGCAAAAAAAGGACAAATTTTCAAAAAACACTCGTCAGAATTCAAACAATCGGTTATAATGGATATGCGAGAAAACCATTTGGGATTAAGAGAAACGGAAAGGAAATATAATGTTGAGCACTCCGTAATAAAAAAATGGGAACGCATATACTTGGAAGAAGGAGCCGAAGGTCTTATGAAAGAAAGACGAGGCAGACCACCAAAGTTGGACAAAAAGGTTGAAGAAGATTTAATTGCCGAGAATCAACGTCTTCGCATGGAGATAGAATACTTAAAAAAACTGAGTGCCTTAGTTCTTGCGGAAGAGCGAAAGAACGGCAAAAATCAGAAATAATCTCTGAATTAAGGCAAAAGTATCCGCTTAAAGACTTGTTGAAAATTTCAGACATAGCTCGCAGCACATATTATTACTATTTGAAACATCCAAATTCAGATAAATATGAATGTGAAAAGCAAGAAATAACAAATATCTTTAATTTAAATAAAGGAAGATATGGTTACCGTAGAGTTTATGCCATAATGCGTAATAATGGTTATTACATTAACCATAAAACCGTGCAAAAGTTAATGAAACAACTCGGACTAAAAGGCAAACAGCGAAAGAACGGACAATACCATTCATACAAGGGAACTGTCGGTACGGTTGCCGACAATCTCCTTAACAGAGATTTTGCTTCTTCAAAACCCTTTGAAAAGATAGCAACTGATGTTACACAGTTTAATGTTTGTAACGAAAAAGTCTATCTTTCTCCCGTTATGGACTTATTCAACAGAGAAATCGTTTCGTATTCTATTTCATTAAGTCCTAACCTTTGGCAAATGAGAAATGCTTGATGGGCTTTTTGAAAAACTGCCTGCCGATGCAAGACCGATATTTCACTCTGACCAAGGTTGGCAATACCAACACGCTGAATACCAACGCTTATTGGCAGAGCATAACATAACGCAAAGTATGTCAAGAAAAGGTAATTGTATGGATAACGGTGCAATGCAAAACTTTTTCGGGCGGTTAAAGGTCGAGATGTTTTACGGCGAAAAGTTTGAAAGCGTTAACGCTTTCATTGATAAATTGAAAGAATACATTTATTACTACAACAACGAAAGGATTTCTACAAAATTAAAAGGAATGAGCCCGATACAATACCGAACTCATTCACTTGCAATTTAATATTTAATTTTGTCTAAACTTTGGGGTTCACTTCAATATGCGGGTGGATATTTATTATATGCGTATACCGTGTTATTGTTATTCCGGGGAAAGCCATCCACGGCAATTATTCGGTAAAAACCTATTGATTTTGCCGCTGGAATTTGGTATGCTTTCAATAATGGCGTTAAACGCCGACCGACAGAAACGGGATGAATGGTATGTATCGGAAAAACTCAATTTTATTTACGTGGCAGCAGGTTTGCTTCGG
>JAZRWX010000073.1:0-2255 GCA_045599905.1 Acutalibacteraceae bacterium | reverse complement strand
ATCGCCGTGTGCCGATGGGAATGCCGACGGATATTTGGATCACCGATACGTCTTTGCGGGACGGCCAGCAATCGGTCGAACCGTACAGTGTGGATCAGATTGTGCAGCTGTACAAGTACATGTCCCGTTTGGGTGGGCCGTACGGGATCATCCGACAGACCGAAATGTTTGTATATAGCAAAAAAGACCGTGAAGCGCTGGAAAAGTGTCAGAGTTTGGGACTGAAATTCCCCGAAATCACCACGTGGATCCGTGCCAGCAGGGATGACTTCAAATTGGTGCGCGATTTGGGAATACGGGAAACCGGTATTTTGGTATCATGCAGTGATTATCATATTTTCAAAAAACTGAAATTGACCCGTAAACAGGCCATGGAACGGTATCTTGCCACCGTTGCGGACGCGTTTGAGGCCGGCGTTATGCCGCGTTGTCATCTGGAAGATATTACCCGTGCGGATTTTTACGGATTTGTCGTTCCGTTCGTAAACGAACTGATGAAGATGTCGCAGGATGCCGGTATTCCGGTGCGTATTCGTGCGTGCGATACCATGGGATACGGTGTTCCTTATACGGAAGTTGCGCTTCCGCGAAGTGTTCCGGGAATCATATACGGTTTACAGCATTATTCCGATGTACCGAGCGAAATGCTTGAATGGCATGGGCATAATGACTTCTATAAAGCTGTTACCAACGCATCAACAGCATGGCTGTACGGTGCGTCCGCGGTCAACTGTTCTTTGCTGGGTATCGGTGAGCGTACCGGTAATGTTCCGTTGGAAGCCATGGTGATGGAATACGCATCGCTGCGCGGATCGTTTGATGGTATGGATCCGACCGTTATTACGGAAATTGCCGAGTATTTTTCAAAAGAGATCGGCTATAAGATTCCGCCTATGACGCCTTTTGTTGGTCGGAATTTCAACGTGACCCGTGCCGGTATTCATGCGGACGGTTTGCTGAAAGATGAAGAAATCTATAATATTTTCAACACTGAACGAATCCTGAACCGTCCGGTTTCGGTTTTACTGGGAAAATCTTCCGGTTTAGCGGGTATTGCTTATTGGATCAATCAGAATTATCATTTGACCGGCGCGGATGCCGTGGATAAAAAAAGTGATTTGGTACTGAAATTGAAGGAATGGATCGACCGTGAATATGAAGACGGTCGTCAGACGACACTTTCTGTTTCCGAACTGGAAGAAAAAATCGAGCAACTTTCCGACGGCAGTTTAAGGAGGCTGTAAGGCATGATAGAACATAAAACCGTATCTCTGGCTGATCAGGTTTTTGAACATCTTGAAAAAGATATATTAATCGGTACGTATCAGCGTGGGGAAGCATTGACCGAAACTAAGCTCAGTACGGAACTCGGTGTCAGCCGAACCCCGATTCGTGAGGCCTTGCACCGTCTGGAACAGGAAGGATTGATCGAAGAAACGGCAAAGGGCTGCATCGTGGTCGGTATCGGTGAGGATGATCTGAAAGATATTTTTATGATCCGATATAAACTGGAAGGTTTGGCAGCAGCAGCCGCCGCCGAAAAGTGTACAGAACAGCAGCAGGTCGATCTGTGCGAAGCATTGGAATTACAGGAATTTTATTATTCAAGGTCGGATGCCGAGCAAATCAAACACATGGATAACCGTTTCCATAACGTACTTTATAAAATTGCCGGAAGAAGTTATTTTGATACGCTTCTTCCGCTGCATAAAAAAGTGCAGAAATATCGCCGCGCGTCGGTTGAAAATCACAGCCGCGCCGAAGCTTCCGTGGCGGAACATCGCCGGATTTATGAGGCGATTCTCCGAAAGAATCCGGCGGCGGCTCAGCAGGCAATGGAACTTCACATTCATAACGCATATCAGCATATCATCGGAAAGGATTGATCATCAATGGGTTATACAATTGCACAAAAAATTATTCGTTCACATCTGATCAGCGGTGATATGACCGTCGGCAGTGAAATTGCCTTGAAAATTGATCAGACGCTGACGCAGGACGCGACCGGTACCATGGCTTACCTCGAATTTGAAACCATGGGGTTGGATCGGGTCAAAACCGAGCGCAGCGGGGCATATATCGATCATAATACTTTGCAGTCCGGCTTTGAAAACGCGGACGATCATCGTTATATTCAAAGTGTTGCCAAAAAACACGGTATCTATTTTTCCCGTCCCGGTAACGGTATTTGTCATCAGGTCCAGTTGGAGCGGTTCGGTAAGCCCGGGAAAACGTTGATCGGCTCGGACAGCCAC
>JAZRWX010000072.1:0-3716 GCA_045599905.1 Acutalibacteraceae bacterium | reverse complement strand
TTAAAGTTCGCAGACTTCAATGCCGAGCACGGCGCAGAGGTCGCGGATTGCGTCACGGTTGTCGCCGTAGGTGATGATGTAATGCTGGCACATGACGTTTTCCGCAAAGCGTCTGACGGAGGGAAGCTCGATCTCAAGGGCGGAAAGCTGGGGCGCGGGCTGATCCCAGCCGTATTCTTCCCACTTGGGCGGGGTCTTGCCGTTTCCGAGCACGATCTGCATTACGTATCTGCCGTCTCTGTAAGTAAGGCGGGACATGGTCACGGTGCCGGTCTTTACCTTGGAAACGTTGAGGATGCCCTCGGAAAGTTCACCGAACGCCGCCGGCATCACGGTGGTCTGCCCGTCGGTCACTTCCGCCGGAATGTAGTCCGGAACGCCTGCCAGCACGCTGTTCTCGAAGAATTCGTAGAATTCAAGGTAAGCGCCGCACTGTCCGGTCAGGGCTTTGACCATCAACTGGGTCACGTTGCCCAGACAATCGTTTTCGGGAATGGTCGAAACGCCGGCGCAGTCCGCCAGCAGCATAAAGATCGGTGCAGGCGAAAAACCGAGCAGTTTCTTCATGCCGTCCACGTCTTTCAGCGAAATGGCACCGTATCCGCGCTCGTCGATCAGTTGTTTGACCGCGAGATAATAACCTGCCGCCATGAGTTTGCCCTCTTCTTTCGCGGGCTTTAAGAAATTCCATTTGCTCATAACTTCGTCAACGACTCTTTGCTTTTCCTCGGTCGGGATCGCGTCATACCGTTGTTTCATTTCAAGCATTTCAAAGGTTTCGATCTCGACACCGACGGTGCGTTTCAGCGATGAACCGTCATACAGCGTGCCGTAGAGGTTCATATCGCGGTAACCCGCCATACCGACGCGGGCACGGCGCAGCGTTTTTGCCGCCGATGCCGCGACGCAGTAATCCGCCACCACATTGGTTTTGGACGGTTTGCCGATGATATCATAAACATATTTGAAAGTGTAACCCAAATCGGAAAAGGTGTTGCGCAGAGCCGAAGTACCGGCCTGGTCAGCGGTCGTAACGATTCGGCCTTCCTCGATCCAACCGCACAGTCCCCACAGCACCATGGGCAGGTGCTTATACTGTTCGGTGATCTTGACAACGGCGTGGGTCGGTATCCAACCGGCAATGCAGACGACCAGCGCGTCAAATTCCTTACCTGCCAAAGCAGTCAGCGCCTTGGCGATATCCTTTTCCTCGTAATCGTCGGTAATGGGATAGACCGGAATCAGATCCAGTCCCTCTTTTTTAGTCCCTCTTCGGCGGCTTTGCACTTGCCGATGATAATATCGATCGGGGTGTTGACCTCGCCGAATCCTAAAAACGCCACTTTACTCATAGTAATTTTTCCTCCACAGAACAGAAATTTTGATAACATTCGGAATAATCGACCGCTTGCGGTTCGTAGACCTTTTTGATGCGGATCACGTCCGCGCAGGCGGTTTCGACATCGCTGAACAGCCCCGCGCCGACCCCTGCCAGCAACGCCGAGCCTAAACACGCGGTTTCGTTATTTTCAAGAACGGCGATCCTTTTACGGGTCAGATTCGCCTTGATCTGACACCACAGCGGACTGGAAGCGCCGCCGCCCATCGAACGGACTTCATCGCAATCCACGCCGAGATAGTCAAGGTTTGCTTTTAACATACACGCGACCGATTCCAGAATCGCCCGCACGGCGTGGGCACGAGTATGTTCCATCGTCAGTCCCACAAACGCACCCTTGGCGGTCGGGTCGTATTTCGGCATGGTCGAGCCGCAAAGATACGGCAGGAAAGTCAAACCGTTACTGCCCGGTGCGACGGATGCCGCGATTTCATCCAGTTGTCTGAAACTGAAATCTTCACAGAAATTGTTTTTGAACCACTTTAAGGCGATCCCCGCCGTTGACGTCCACGCCAAACGGCAATATTTTCCGTCGTAATTGATGTGGCATGGCACAATGCTTGCCGGATCGTAGAGCGGTATTTCCTTGCAGGGCGCAAAGATCGCCATGGTCGTGCCGGTCATTTCGCTGACCGTATCGGTCCCGACCACACCCGCGCCGATCGCGCCGGCGATCTGATCCATCGCGCCGGTAACGACCGCGGCGCCCAGATAGGTGCCGACCGGCGTACCGCTGTCGGTAATACGGGGCAGTTGGCTTTCGGAAATGCCGATAAAATCGAGCATTTCATTCCACCATTTGCCCGTGGTAATGTCAAAATACAAACTGGAAGACTGCAAAGTTTTTTCAGTGACGAATTCGCCGGTCAGCCGATACAGCAGATAATCTTCCAGCAAAAAGATCTTTTTGATTTTGCCGAAAAGTTCGGGTTTGTTGTTTTTGAACCACAACAGTTTTGCCGCCGGCCAGGTCGCCGTGATCTCGGGTTGCCCCGTAACTTCATATACCTTTTTATTACCGAATTTTTCCTTGATCACTTCCGCCTGCTCTGCCGCGCGGTTATCCAGCCACACCACGGCGTTGCACAGCGGCGTGCCGTTTTCGTCGGTCAGGATCAGCGTTTCGCACTGGGTGTCGATCGACAGCGCGGCGATTTCCAACCCTTCCACTACCTCGTCATAGGCCGCTTTAAAAAGGCCAAAATACTCTTCCGCCGGAAACTCGACAAAATCGCCCGACACCGAAAGCGTATAATCCTTGGTGGCGCTTTTGATCAGTTTTCCCGTTTCATCGAAAACGGCGGCTTTCAGCGAAGTGGTGCCGATATCGGCGCCTAACAAATATTTCACTTTTTGCCCTCCCGTTCGTCGAAAGCTTTACGGACAGCCGCCATCATTTCCTCGGTCATGGCGGCGGGATCGGGTGCCTTACAGATCGCGCTGGAAGACCCGGAAGCATCCGCGCCGGCTTTGATGATATTATAGCAGTCATTGCCGCAACTGATGCCCGCACTTGGCAGTACCATGATTTCGGGATTGATCTCTTTGACGAGTTTGATACACGCGTCGACATATTCTCTGCCCACGGCGATACCCGTGCCGATGAGTTCCGACGGTTCGGCAACTACAATATTTGGGTTCATTTCGGCAACGGCTTTGATTTCTTCCTCGGTATCGGCGCAGACGATGGTGGCAAGACCGACTTCATCGGCACGCGCGATCGCCTTTTTCAGCTCGTCTAACGTCAGTTTGCACTCGGCGTGATTCAGCATAACGCCTACCGCGCCGGTCGCTTTGACCGCTTCGGGCAGGATGGTGCCCATTCCTCTGCCGACCGGGATACTGTCCATGTGCTGGGCGTATACATGGATCCGTTCGGAAGTGTTTTCGGCGATCAGCCGCAGATCGGTCGTTTGAATATCCGCCAGCACATCCATATCGTATTTCTGCGCCAGTTTGTCGATTTTTTCATCAGTTCGAGGAGTTCTTCCCCGTAGAGATAGGCCTTCGGTCCGAATTCAAAAAACGGGGTGGAAATGTGATAGTCTTTTACCATTTTGACAACTTCCTTCCGTGGTCGGTTTTGATTCTTCAAGAAGCGGGGTCTGTCGATTCAGCAGACCCCGCTTCGATAAAACGAAATAATTATCTCTTCAATTGCAGATCATAGTGCAGATCGTATGCCTTTTCTTCTTCGGTAAACTTATGACGGGTGTCGATAACTTCGCCATTATTGAACTTACGGTCACCCACATCTTCGGTCGTGCCCATAACAGTCACGTTGACCTGTCTGCGGCGGGCAAGAACATGGTCCCAG
>JAZRWX010000071.1:0-4433 GCA_045599905.1 Acutalibacteraceae bacterium | reverse complement strand
TGTGTTTTCGCGCGCATGGATTCACGCAGGGCGTTTTCGCTCCACGGATCGGAAAAACATTCGTTTTCCAAAGTGGCAATGCCGGAAAGATCCGATTCGTCGGCGAGGCGCACGATGACCGATTCAAACGTACCGCTGTCGATCAAATCGTCTATTGCAGATACAATTTCATCTCGGCAGGCGCGGTAGACGGACTCATCACCACTGTATGGATCGGCAATACCGTTGCCCAAAAGTCGTATTTTCTGCGGATCGTCCGTTAATTCCCACAAAGCGTTGGCATGGGAAGCGGACAGACAGAAGACCAAATCCGCCCGGGCAAGATCTTCGGCGGTAAGCGGTGAAGCGATATGCGCCGAATGGTCAATGCCGATTTCACGCATGACCGTCACGGCGTTTTTTGCCGGGGCGCGTTCCGCGACGGAAAGCCCGCGGCTGAAAACGGTCACACCCGGAAGTTTTTTGGATTTCAGATATGCTTCCGCCATGGGACTGCGACAGGTGTTTCCCGTGCAAATAAATAAAACGTTCATCCGTAATTATCCCTTTGCTTCCAGCCAGTTTTTACCGCTGTGCGCGTCTACCGAAAGCCGTACCGCCATTTGCACGGCGTGTTCCATTTCTTCGGTCAGAATCCGGCAGGCGGCATCCCGATCCCGTTCGGGACATTCTACGATCAGTTCGTCGTGAACCTGCAATATCAGGTTGGCGTCGGACAGTTCTTTATGCAGACGTTTCGATACACGGATCATGGCAATTTTGATGATATCGGCCGCCGTTCCCTGAATGGGCGCATTACGGGCGACGCGTTCGCCGAAAGCACGCATCATGTGATTGGAAGATGCAAGCTCCGGCAGGGCGCGTCTTCTGCCGAACAGGGTGGAAACAAAACCGTCCTGCTTGGCTTTGGCGATCACGTCATCAATATAGCGCGCAATGGCAGGGTAGGTGGCAAGATAGCCTTTGATATAAGCGTCGGCTTCTGCGCGTGTTACCCCGATATCCTTGGAAAGGGAAAACGCGCCGATTCCGTAAATGATGCCGAAATTAACTGCTTTTGCTCGGCGGCGAAGCAGCGGTGTCACCATATCCAGCGGCATACCGAATACCTGCGAAGCGGTCAGCGTGTGGATATCGGTTTCGCTGTTGAACGCGTTGATCATCACCGCGTCGTTCGCCATGCTTGCGAGTACCCGCAGTTCAATTTGGGAATAGTCGGCATCGCACAGAACGTATCCCGGTTCGGTCGTGAAGTATGCACGCAGGCGGCGTCCTTCTTCCGTGCGTACGGGGATGTTTTGCAGATTCGGTTCCAACGAACTGATGCGGCCGGTGCGGGTCTCGGTCTGGTTAAAAGTGGAATGCACCCGGCCGTCTTCCGCTACGGCGGACAGTAATCCGTCGCAGTAGGTCGATTTCAGTTTTGCAAGCTGACGGTATTCCAGTACCTTGGCGACCACCGGATAATCATATTGCAGATTTTCCAATACTTCTGCGGCGGTACTGTAACCGCTTTTTGTTTTCTTGGCAGGTGTGATTTTCAGGTCTTCAAATAAAGCAACACCCAACTGTTTCGGGGAATTCAAATTGAATTCGTGTCCCACCTGCGCATAGATTTCGTTTTCAATAACGGCGATTCGTTCCGACAAATTGGTGCCCATGGCACGCAGACCGTCGGTATCAATCAAAAAGCCACGGTTTTCCATTTCGGCCAGTACACGGGCCAGCGGAATTTCGATTTCGGTCAGCAGTTTGTCCTGCCCGGTCGATTTCAGTGCTTCCGCCAAACGGTCACAGGTGTCGGAAAACCGAACGGCGTTTTTAAGTGTTTCATCGTCCAGATCCGGCACGGCGGCGCCGTATTCCTGCGCCAGCCGATCGGCAGCGTAGGAGGATGCGGACGGGTTGCACAGATAGCCGGCCAGCATGGCGTCAAAGGTGATTTGCTTTGCTGCGGGACAATTCTTTGTTAGCGTTTTATAATCATATACTCGTTTCGGAATATCGGAAATTACAAGATTTTTGAATTGATCTTCGGTCTGCGCAAAAACGCCGTCGGGGCAAACACCGGCAAAACCGCTGTCGTCCTGCCACAAGGTGACTTCACTGTTGAATTGCGCAGGGCAGGGGATGACTTGCACAGCGGACGGCTTTTCGACGGTTTCAAAAAGTGGAAGCACCGCCTGCGGGGACAGATTCATTTTTTCCATCAGTTTGAAAAATTCCAGTCCCGTCATCAGCCGTGCCAGTTCGGTTTCACGGCGCGGCATCGTGCGATAGTGTTCAAAGTCAATGTCGATCGGTACGTCACAGCAGATCGTTCCGAGTGTTCGGCTTAAATAGGCGTTCTCTTTGTCAGTTTCCAACTTGGCACGAACGCCGGCCTTGATCAGCGGATCATCCAGATTGGCGTAGACGTTATCAATATTATGAAACCGTTCGATCAATGCGGTAGCGGTTTTTTCACCGACACCGGCAACACCGGGAATGTGATCCGATGCGTCACCCATCAGCGCCTTTAATTCGATCATTTCCGCAGGGGTCAGACCGTACCGTTCAAACAGCGCTTCCGGGGTGTAATCAAGAACTTCCGGACGACCCATCTTGGTCGCCGTAAGCAAAACACGGGTGCGATCAGAAATCAACTGTAAAGAATCGCGGTCGCCGGTGGCGATGACGCAGGTATTACCCGTGCGTTCAGCGGCTTTGGCAAAGGTACCGAGAATATCGTCCGCTTCATATCCGCCGAGTTCAACATAGTGATATCCGGCCAAAACAAGCCATTCTTTAAGAATGGGAAACTGGCTTAACAGTTCATCGGGCGTTTTGTGCCGCCCGGCCTTGTATTCATCGTACATTTTATGACGGAAAGTGGGTTCATGAACGTCGAATGCAACAACCACACCGTCCGGCTTTTCCTGTTCCAACAGTTTATGCAAAATGTTGATGAAGCCATAGACCCCGTTTGTGGTCCTGCCGTCTTTGGTGGTCAACAGTTTGATTCCGTAAAACGCACGGTTGATGATACTGTTTCCGTCAATGGCCAGCAACTTCATAAACACACCCCGTTTTCTAAATATAATGCGACATAAATATACATCATATACTATATCATTTTTTTTGCGGTTTGTCACGTATTATTTTTCAAATTGACAAAAATTTTTTTTGCGTTATAATGGTTGCATGATGTTGAAAGAAAAATACGCTTTGCGGGGATATGCCGCACTGGCACCGATGGCAGGTGTTGCTGACCGTGCCATGCGTGAAATCTGTACCGAATACGGTGCGGCTTTTACGGTCGGTGAACTGACCAGCTCCCGCGGAATCACGCTGTTAGACAAAAAATCGGAAAGTTATCTGTTCTGTGCCGAAGCGACGCGCCCGACCGCCTCACAACTGTTTGGCGGTGACCCGAAAATTATGGCGGAAGCAGCTTGCGTCGCGGCACGGTATAAACCTGACTTTATCGATATCAATATGGGCTGTCCCGCACCAAAGGTCGCTGGTAACGGCGGAGGCAGTGCGCTTTTGCGCGATCCGGTCCTGGCGGGGAAAATTGTCCGGGCGGTCGTCAATGCCGTTGATATTCCGGTTACGGTCAAGATCCGTACCGGATGGGATGCGGCGCATATTGTCGCACCCGAAATTGCAAAACGCGCCGAAGATGCCGGTGCGGTCGGTATTACGGTGCATGGCAGAACGCGCGAGCAGATGTACGCGCCCGGCATTGATTATAAGACCATTGCCACTGTAAAAAAGCAGGTTCGGATTCCCGTGATCGGCAACGGCGACGTGACGGACGGAAAATCAGCAAAATACATGTATGAAACCACCGGTTGCGACTTTGTAATGGTGGGGCGCGCGTCGATGGGAAACCCCTTTGTTTTTGCCGAAATCAATGCTTATTTTGAGGGTAAACCCTATACGCCTCCATCGCTTGCGGAACGGTTGGAAGTACTGAAAAAGCAGGTCGGTCTGATGATGCAATACAAGGATGAGCATATCGCCGTTTTGGAATCGCGTAAGCACGCCGCCTGGTATATGAGCGGAATTCGCGGCGCGGCAGCTTTGCGGCGGCTTTGCGGTGAAATTTCCTCGTACGGCGATCTGGAAAACATTTGTGAAAAAGCACTTGAACAAAATAAGGATTTATGATATACTACCCTTGTTAAAGAAATCCCGAAAGGAAGAAAATTATGTCCGGACATTCCAAATGGAACAATATTAAACGTAAAAAAGAGAAAACCGATGCCGCCAAGGCGCGTGTTTTTACAAAAATCGGTCGTGAAATCGCCGTGATCGTTAAACAGGGCGGCCCGAATCCGCAGGAAAACAGCAAATTAAAGGACGCGATCGCCAAGGCAAAAGCTGCCAATGTGCCGAACGATAATATCGAACGTATTATCAAAAAGGCCGCCGGTGACGGTGACGGC
>JAZRWX010000070.1:0-9617 GCA_045599905.1 Acutalibacteraceae bacterium | reverse complement strand
AAGCGGTGGATGCGCTCATCGACAACGGCCGCCGCGGTCGTCCGGTCACCGGACCGAACAACCGCCCGCTGAAATCGCTGTCGGATATTCTGAAAGGTAAACAGGGACGTTTCCGTCAGAACCTGCTCGGTAAACGTGTTGACTACTCCGGCCGTTCGGTTATCGTTGTCGGACCGGAATTGAAAATGTATCAGTGCGGTCTGCCGAAAGAAATGGCGCTGGAACTTTTCAAACCCTTTGTCATGAAACGTTTGGTCGAAACCAAACAGGTCATCAATATCAAATCCGCCCGTAAAATGGTGGAACGTGCCTCCGCGGAGATCTGGGATGCTCTGGAAATCGTGATCAAAGAACATCCGGTCCTGCTGAACCGCGCACCGACACTGCACCGTTTGGGCATTCAGGCCTTCGAGCCCGTTCTGGTCGAAGGTAAAGCCATTAAACTGCATCCGCTGGTCTGTACTGCGTACAACGCCGACTTCGACGGTGACCAGATGGCTGTTCACGTACCGCTTTCCGCGGAAGCGCAGGCAGAAGCCCGTTTCCTGATGCTGGCGGCAAATAACCTGCTGAAACCGTCCGACGGTAAGCCGGTCGCCGTGCCGACGCAGGATATGGTTCTCGGTTCTTATTATCTGACTTTGGTCAAGAGTGATGAAAAGGGAACCAATAAGGTCTTCTGTGACGTAAACGAGGCCATGCGCGCTTATGATGACGGTATCGTCGGTCTGCACGCGCCCATCCGTGTCCGTATGCGCAATGAAGCGGGTCAGACCGGTCTGGTCTGGTGTACGGTCGGTTTCCTGATCTTCAACACCTCTTTGCCGCAGGATCTCGGCTTTGTTGACCGTAACGATCCGGCGCACGCACTGGACTTGGAATGGACCTTCTCGCTGAAAGATCCTGCCGCTTCGTCCGTTGAATCCAATGACGACATCATTCAGAATAAGGTCGGCAAAAAGCAACTCGGTAAAATCATTGACCGTTGTATTGATACACACGGTACCAGTGATTCCGCTATCGTTCTGGATAAGATCAAGGCAACCGGATTCAAGTATTCTACCAAGGGCGCTATCACTGTTGCCGTTACCGATGCTGTCATTCCGGAAGCGAAGAAAGACATTATCGCCGCTGCCGAAAAACAGATCGATGAAGTCAATGATTATAAAGATATGGGTCTTTATACTGACGATGAAAAGAGTCAGGAAGTTATCAAGATCTGGAATCAGGCAACCGAAGACGTTGCCGATGCGCTGAAAGGCAACCTGGATGAATTCAACCCCATCTTCATGATGGCGGATTCCGGCGCCCGTGGTTCCATGAGTCAGATCCGTCAGCTTGCCGGTATGCGTGGCTTGATCGCCAATACCGCCGGTAAAGTTATCGAAGTTCCGATTCGTGCCAACTACCGTGAAGGTCTGAACGTTTTGGAATACTTCATTTCTTCGCGTGGTGCCCGTAAAGGTTTGGCGGATACCGCTCTGCGTACTGCCGACTCGGGTTATCTGACCCGTCGTCTGGTCGACGTTTCGCAGGAAGTGGTCGTTCGTGAGGACGATTGCGGCACCGATGAAGGTCTGCTTGTCAGCGATATCAAGGACGGCAATAACGTGCTTGAAACGCTTGAAGAACGTCTGGTCGGCCGCTATCTGCTGGACAGCATCGTTGATGAGGAAACCGGCGAAGTATTGGTCGATAACGATCATATGCTTACAAAGGCGGACGCGAAATATATTACCGCTACCCTCGGAAAGACCGAGGTCGTCATTCGTTCCAACCTGACCTGCCACAGTTCGCACGGTGTCTGCCGCAAGTGCTACGGTGCAAACCTTGCCACGAACAGGCCGGTTACGGTCGGTGAAGCGGTCGGTATCGTCGCGGCACAGTCCATCGGTGAACCGGGTACCCAGCTGACCATGCGTACCTTCCATACCGGCGGTATCGCCAGTACGGAAGATATCACACAGGGTCTGCCGCGTGTTGAAGAACTGTTCGAAGCACGCCGCCCGAAACACTGCGGTACCATTGCCAAGATCTCCGGTCAGATCCGCTTTGAAAACGAGAAGAAGAGCAATGTCGGCATCATCACCAATGATGAAACGCATTCGACCGAAAAGATCGTGATTCCTTACGGCGTTCACCCGCTGGTGGAAGACGGTGCTTACGTCGAAGCCGGCGATATGATCATCGGCGGCGCCAAATATCCGCAGGATATTCTGGAAGCGCAGGGACCGGAAGCCGTTCAGGAATATATCATTGCCGAAATTCAGAACGCTTACCGTACTCAGGGTGTTGATATCAACGATAAGCATATCGAGATCATCATTCGTCAGATGATGCGTAAGCCCATGATCCTGACCAGCGGCTCGACCGATCTGCTGGATAATCATTGCTATGATATCGGTGAGATCTACGAGGCAAACAAAGCTGTCAAGGCCCGCATGGAAGCCGGGGAAGAAGGTCTGGAACTTGCGACCTTCCAGCCGATCCTGCGCGGTATCACCAAGGCGTCTTTGGCGACCGATTCGTTCCTATCCGCCGCGTCCTTCCAGGAAACTACCCGCGTGTTGACCGATGCCGCCATCAACGGCAAGGTCGATCCGCTCTTCGGTTTGAAGGAAAACGTTATCATCGGTAAACTGGTTCCGGTCGGTACCGGTATGAAGTGTGAGGAAATCAACCCCACCTGCGATGACGATGATTGCTGTGATCACGAGTTCACCGACGAACCGGCATAATCAAAAACAGTATAAAACGGAAGTGTTTTCGGACACTTCCGTTTTTCTGTGCGTTGACACCCATTTTCTTTTATGCTAAAATAAGAAAAACGCTTTTTGGGGGAATAGTTATGCGTGACGATATTTGTACCATACCGGTCAGCGAGGTGTTCGAGCCGAAGGACGGCTGTCCGCTTTGCCGGATGCACGACGTGGTGGAAGACCGCATTCTGACCTATATTCTGGGGGATGCCATGATGGAACCCGACGTGCGCATTGCCACCAATAAAACCGGCTTCTGCACCGAACATTACGATAAAATGATGGCGCGCCGCGGCAGGTTGCAGTTGGCGCTGATGCTGGAAACCCATATCAAAGAGGTCGAAAAGGGCATTTTCGCGAAAAATCTGTTTAATCCCGCGACAAAAAAGGCGGAAAAGGCAAAAACGCTGACCGAAAGCTGTTTTGTCTGCGATAAAATGGAATGGGGCATTTCCCGCATGATGGATACCATCTACCGCTGTTATGAAAATGAACGGGATTTCCGGGATCTGTTCAACGCCCAGCCCATGTTCTGCCTGCCGCATTATGAACAGCTGATCGCCGGACTTTCCAAGAAAAACTGCCCGAAATACGGCAGTGAAATGCGGGATAATCTGACCCGGATCACCGGCGGATATCTCCATTCACTGGCGGAGGATATTTCAAAATATTGCAAAATGTACGACTACCGAAGCACGGGGGAAGATTGGGGAAATTCTAAAAATGCGGTCGAACGCAGTGTCGGATTCCTGACCGGTCGAGATATGGAATAACTGTCCGAATAATGTCCCATTTTGTCGATAAGTGGATAAAAAAAGTCCCCGAAACACCGAGTTAATCCACTTTTCCACCGACTTATCAACTTTTTTATGTCAACTTGTATAACCTTTCTGCGTTTGGTCTAAACTATATGCAGGTCATTACGGGAGGCAAAAAAATTGGTAAAAGGTGTAAATAAAACGGTGATCGAGGTCAACAATACCGGCAGTAAAATGTTTGAAAAAATTGTTTTTTATATTTCGCCGCAATACGCGAATACGGATGTCGGGCGCTTGCAGAAAGCGGCGGGGGAGTTTTCGTTCCATTTCAACGAACACGGTACTTACCGTCAGTCGCTCCGCGGTCGCCGGAAAGCGGTCCTGCGGCGAAGGTGGATCATAGCCGTCGGTATTCTTGCGCTGACCGTCGGCGCGGTTCTGTTGAAAATACTTTTATGAATGTTTTGTAAAAAAAGCAGGCAAAGTACACTCTTTGCTTGCTTTTTTCGATATTATCGACTATAATGATATAAATATTATCTATAAAAGGGGTTATCGGGTTGAAAGATTACATAAAAACCGCCGTGGGACTGTTCGGTCACCTGGCTTTGGCGACTTTTGCCAATATTCTGCTCGTCATATCCTTGCTGGTGATCTGCATCGGCATCTTCACGAAAAACGTCGGATATGACGCGACGGTCCTGGATAAGGACGGTAAAGAAGTCACGCACTACACCTATGTGCAGGAGGACGGGAAAGAGGATACCCAACTTCAAAAATACGAGAAAGACGGCTATACCGTTCAGAAAGTAAACAAACGCTCTGAATTGAAGGGCAGCGGTCTTCTGTTTTGCGGAATCATTACCCAGACCTTTACGCTGGTACTGCTGACGGCGTTCATCTATCCGAAACTGTGGCGGATCGGCGCGAAAGACAGCAACGCCGTGCATTTCGGCAGAAAGCCGGAAAACGTGCTCTACGGGCTGAAAGTCGGTTTGCTTGCATCTATTCCCGGCGTGCTGATCCTCATCGCGTTTCTGCTGTTCGGCGGCAATGTTCCGGTTTCCGCTTACGCGTTTACCAACGCCAGTTTCTATACGGTCATTACGTCGTTTATCAAGGCCGGCGTTCGGTTCAGTCAGATCAGCGTGCTGAAAAAAGTGTTGCTGTTCCTGCCGTTGCTTTACGTTCCGGCGGTATCGGAAGCCGCATATCTGCTGGGGTATAAAGACATTTCGCTCAGCGAAAAACTTGTTTACAAAAATAAAAAGGAGTAAGATCGTATGGCCGGTTTTTTTGGCTTGTTCAATTATGAAAAGGAAGGACCAGGAATCGAGAAAAACGCGCCGAAGAAAAAGACGTTTATCGTTTTCTTTGAAACTTTTTTCCGCAATTTCTGGAAATTCATTCCGATCAACGTGATTTATTGTGTTCTTACGCTGCCGGTCATCACGGGCGGTCTTTCGGCGGTCGGTCTTACCAACGTTACGCGCAACATTGCCCGGGACAAGCATTCGTTCGGACTTTCCGACTTTTTTGAGACCATCCGCAAAAACTGGAAACAGGCACTGCCGGAAGGGATCTTCAATGCGCTGATATTTGCGCTGGTCTTTTTCGCGCTTGCCAGTTACAGAAGTCTTTCCGGCAACAATGAAAAAGTTTTCAGTTTCGGAACGATCGGACTCGGCGTTTCGCTGGCTATTTTGCTGGTTTTCCTGATGATGCGGTTTTATATTTTCACGCTGACCATCACGTTCGGTTTCAAGATCGGGCAGATCTACCGCAACAGTTTCCGTTTTGTCTTTTTGAATTTCTGGAAAAACCTGCTTTGCGGTGTCATTCTGCTGGCGGTGTACGCATTTAACGTAGGATTGGTCCTGCTGGCGTTCAGCACCGGTATCAGTCTGATCTGGGTGTTGCAGTTCCTGCTGTTTATCTGCTGTTTCCCGGCGTTCCGTTATCTGCTTATCCAGTTTTTCACCTTCCCGGCGATCCGCAAATTCGTGATCGATCCCTATTACGCCGCCCATCCGGACGATGATATCGAACTGCGTAAGAATCTGGGCGTGTATGACGAACCGGAAACTGACGAGGAGGAAGAAGAGGAAGAGCCGCTCAACGAACTGCCTTTGTATTTCGGTTGATTTTTCCCGTCAGACGTGCATATCTATTACCGAGGTGGTAATATGAGTTGCAGAATTGATGAATTACGCAACCGGCAGGTGGTCTGCACGAAAGACGGCTGTGTACTCGGCTATGTGTCGGACATTGAACTGAACACCGAAAGCGGTGAACTGACCGCGCTGGTGATCTACGGAAAGCCGCGTGCATTCGGTTTGCTCGGGCACGAATCCGATATCGTGATCCCGTGGAACGAGATTGAGGTGATCGGGCCGGAAACCATACTGGTTTCGACCGATCCGACGCCGTATATCCCGGCGGCAAAACAAAAAATGTAATGAAAATACGACGGAGAAATTTTCCGCCGTATTTTTTTTCTTTTTTTATCCGCTTTTCACTTGCATATAGTAATAAAATATAGTATAATAAATTGATTTATTATATTAGGGAGATTATACCTTGGAAATGATGCTTGAAAACAGATTTCCCGCCGAGCAGAAGGCCTATGCCGCCCGGGTTGCGGAATGTCTGAAAAATAAACTGGATCATCCGCCGAAAGCCTGCGTCGTGACCTACGGCTGTCAGCAAAACGTCAGCGATTCCGAACGCCTGAAAGGAATGCTGGTTCTTTGCGGATATGAGATCACCGAACGTAACGAGGAAGCCGATCTGATCCTTTCCAATACCTGCGCCGTGCGCGCCCACGCCGAAGACCGTGTTTACGGAAATGTCGGCGCGCTGAAAAATCTGAAACGCCGCAATCCCGATCTGATCATCGGCGTCTGCGGCTGTATGGCACAGCAGGATCTTGTGATCGACCGTTTCAAAAAAAGTTTCCGCTATGTGGATATGGTTTTCGGAACGCAGGTGCAGTACCGCCTGCCCGAAATGATCTATCGCGTATTGCAGGGAGGGCACATCTACGAAACCGCCCTTTCCAACGAACCCATCGTGGAAGACGTTCCTGTTCGGCGGGACGGTTCGGTCAAGGGCTGGCTGCCCGTTATGAACGGATGCAATAATTTCTGCACCTACTGTATCGTGCCGTACGTCCGCGGCAGAGAACGCTCCCGTTCGCCGGAAGCCGTCGTGCGTGAAGCGGAGGAAATGGTGCGCGCCGGATTCAAAGAGATCATGCTGTTGGGGCAGAACGTCAATTCCTACGGAAAAGGCGAGGCGCACGGCGTCAACTTTGCCGGTCTTCTGCGCCGGATCAATGATATCGAGGGAGATTTCCGGATCCGTTTTATGACCTCACATCCGAAAGACTGCACGACCGAACTGCTGGATGCTATCCGGGACTGTGATAAGGTGGCAAAACATCTGCATCTTCCGTTCCAAAGCGGCAGTGACCGCATCCTCAAACAAATGAACCGGCACTATGACCGGGCGGGCTATCTGAACCTGATCAAAGAAGCGCGTGAACGGATGCCGCAGCTTGCCATTACCAGTGATATCATCGTCGGATTCCCCGGTGAAACGTACGCGGATTTTTGCGAAACGCTGTCGCTTGTGCGTGAGGTGGAATTCTCGTCACTGTTCACCTTTATTTTCTCTCCGCGTGAGGGTACGCCCGCCGCGCGGATGGACGACCCCGTTTCCCGTGAGGAAAAGGGGAAGTGGTTTACCGAACTGCTGAAAACGCAGGAAAGTATCACCGCCAAAACCTTATCCGCCGCGGTCGGCACAAAACAGCGTGTTTTGTGTGAAGAATGCGCTTCGACGCCGGGATATCTGGTCGGGCATACCGACGGCAATCTTTCGGTCGAATTCAAGGCGGATGAATCATTACTCAATCAATTATGCACGGTGGAGATCACGTCGTATGACGGGATTTTGCACGGTGTAACAGTCGAAAAATGAAAGGACATCGTATTATGACTATTTTGGAAGCATCAAGACAACTGGGAACCGCTATTCAGCAGGATGAACGTTTCATCCGCTACGCCAAGGCAAGACTGGCGAATGACGGGGATGAAGAACTGCAAAAAGCCATCGGCGAATTCAATCTTGTTCGTATGGAACTGGACCGCCTGATGGGCGAAGAAAACCATGACGAGGAAAAGATCCGCGAAAACAACGAAAAACTGCGTGCGGTCTATACGCAGATCATGTCGGGCGAAAGCATGGTCGAATACAACAACGCAAAAGCCGAACTGGATCATCTGCTGAACGATATCAACAGCGTGATCATGCAGTGCTGTGACGGTGCCGATCCGGCGACCGTTGAGCCGGAGCAGGCGGCCTGCACCGGCAGTTGCGAGACCTGCGGCGGATGCCATTGATAACAGGGAAATTTTCAAAGACCGGAAGTGAATGACCATGGCTGAACTGTCCCCGATGATGCGGCAGTATTTTGAAATCAAAAATCAACACGAAGACTGTATTCTGTTTTACCGTGTCGGCGACTTTTATGAAATGTTTTTCGATGACGCGAAAAAGGCATCCGAAGAACTGGATCTGGTGCTGACGGGTAAAGAATGCGGTCAGGAAGAACGCGCCCCGATGTGCGGTGTTCCGTTCCACAGTTGTGAAAGTTATATTGCCCGGCTGATCGGAAAAGGGTATAAGGTCGCCATCTGCGAGCAGACCGAAGACCCCGCCAAGGCAAAAGGTCTGGTCAAGCGCGAGGTCATCCGTATCGTCACGCCCGGAACGGTCATTGAAGATACCGTGCTGGACGAGGCGAAAAACAATTATCTTGCCGCCATCAGTTTCCGGGAGGAATCGGCGGGGCTCTGCTTTACGGACGCTTCGACCGGGGAATGCTACGTGACCGAGATCACCGGCGATGAACGGGATCACCGGATTCTGAATGAAATCATGCGTTTTTCTCCCAGCGAACTGCTGACCGACGATGATTTTACGACCCGCCCCGTTTTGGCGGAGTTTGTGAAAGACCGTTTTGAAGGGGCGGTCACCCTGCGCGGAAAAGAGCAGTTTGACCCCGTTTCGTCCGAAAGCGCTTTACAGCGTTATTTCGGGATCGTCAGTACCGAAAATATCGGGCTGAAAAGCGGAAGTATCGCGGTCGGCGTAGTCGGCGCGGTATTGCAGTATCTGTTTGAACTCGGGATCAACGGCGGTATTTCGCGCGAAAAAATCGAATACTATACCGAAACCCAGTATATGCGGTTGGACATGACCGCCATAAGAAATCTGGAACTGTGTGTGACCATGCGTTCCAAAGCGAAAAAAGGGTCGCTGCTGTGGGTGCTGGATAAAACCAAAACCGCAATGGGCAAACGGCTGATGCGCAGTTGGATCGAAAAACCGCTGCTTTCGGTCAGCGAGATTCTGCTGCGGCAGAACGCGGTCGAGGAACTGTGCGATACCATGCTGCGCGGCGAACTGACCGAGTATTTAAGCGGCGTGCGTGATGTGGAACGTCTGATGGCGCGGATCGCCTACGGCACGGCAAGCGCGCGTGATCTGCTGGCGCTTTCGGTAACGGCGCATAAATTTCCGCTGATCAAATCCGCTTTGGCGGACGCGAACTGCCGGATGCTTCAAGCTATCCGTGCTGAAATCGATCCGTTGGAAACGGTCGTTGATCTGATCGACCGCGCGATCAGCGAAGACGCGCCGACAAGTGTCCGGGAAGGCGGTATGATCAAACCCGGCTATAACGCCGATCTGGATCTGATCCGTTCCGATATGGACAGCGGAAGTGACGTCATTACCGAAATCGAGACCCGTGAACGGGACCGTACCGGCATCCGCAATCTGCGTGTCCGGTATAACAAAGTTTTCGGGTATTATATCGAGGTCAGCAATTCTTTCAAGGACAAGGTGCCGGAAGACTATATCCGCAAGCAGACGCTGACCAACGCCGAGCGCTATATCACCGACGAACTGAAACAGATCGAGACCCGCGTCCTTTCGGCGAAAGACCGCACGGTCCAGTTGGAGTACGAACTGTTTGACGGGGTACGGAAAGCGGCTGCGGCGGAACTGCTCCGTTTCCAGAAAACCGCTT
>JAZRWX010000069.1:0-1227 GCA_045599905.1 Acutalibacteraceae bacterium | reverse complement strand
CGGTAAAATTGCGGGTCTGGAAGTCAAGCGTATCATCAACGAACCGACTGCCGCGGCACTGGCCTACGGCATTGATAAGGAAGACGATCAAACCGTTATGGTTTACGACCTCGGCGGCGGTACTTTCGACGTTTCAATCATCGAAATGGGAGACGGCGTTCAGGAAGTTCTCGCGACCGCGGGTAATAACCGTTTGGGCGGCGACGACTTCGATAAGCGGGTAATGGATTACATCGTAAACGGCTTCAAAGCCGAACAGGGTATCGACCTTTCCGGCGACAAACAGGCTATGCAGCGTGTGAAGGAAGCCGCTGAAAAGGCCAAGATTGACCTTTCCGGCATGACCTCGACCGATATCAGCCTGCCTTTCATCACGGCGGACGCTACCGGCGCGAAACACTATGAAACCACACTGACCCGCGCAAAGTTCAACGAACTGACCGCCGATCTGGTCGAGGCGACCATGGGACCGGTCCGTCAGGCGCTGTCCGATTCGGGTCTGAAAACGGGCGATATCAACAAGGTTCTGATGGTCGGCGGTTCTTCCCGTATTCCGGCTGTTCAGGAAGCGGTCAAGAACTTCATGGGTAAAGATCCTTTCAAGGGCATCAACCCGGATGAATGCGTCGCTATCGGCGCTTCCTTGCAGGCCGGCGTTCTGGGCGGCGACGTAAAGGGTTTGCTGCTGCTTGACGTTACCCCGCTGTCGCTGGGTATTGAAACCATGGGCGGTGTTTCCACCAAGGTCATCGACCGCAACACCACCATTCCGGCAAAGAAGAGCCAGGTATTCTCCACCGCTGCCGACGGTCAGACTTCGGTCGAAGTCCACGTCTTGCAGGGTGAACGTGAATTCGCGAAAGACAATAAGACGCTGGGCGTGTTCCACCTCGACGGCATTGCGCCGGCACCGCGCGGCATCCCGCAGATTGAAGTTACGTTTGATATCGACGCCAACGGTATCGTTCATGTTTCAGCCAAGGATCTGGGTACCGGCAAAGAAAACAACATCACCATCACTTCCAACACCAATATGTCGAAAGACGATATTGATAAGGCGGTCAAGGAAGCCGAAGCCTATGCCGCGGAAGATAAGAAACGCCGTGAAGCGGTCGATGTACGCAACAATGCCGATCAGATGATCTATCAGACCGAAAAGACCCTGTCGGAATTCGGGGATAAGGTCAGCGCTGACGAAAAGGCGAAGATCGAATCCGCCAAAGATGC
>JAZRWX010000068.1:0-3430 GCA_045599905.1 Acutalibacteraceae bacterium | reverse complement strand
CGGTGCATGAGCGGTTGGTACCGGGGGAATTTTCCCGAAAACGATGTGGTGATCAGTACCCGTGTGCGTCTGGCGCGAAATCTCAACGATCTGCCGTTCCCTTCAAGTATGAGCGAGGAACAGCGGCACAGTTTGAACGACCGTGTCCGGCAGGCGCTGGCGGAAAGTGATCTGCCCATGGCAAAAACACTGAAATATATTGATATGAAGGATGTCCCGGAAGTGGAACGCCGTGCTATGGTCGAGCGGCATATCATCAGTCCGGATTTTGTGGCGGATACCCGTTCACGCGCAATACTCATCTCACCCGATGAATGTATCTGTATCATGATCGGGGAAGAGGATCATATCCGCATTCAGGTGCTCGCCGGCGGCCTGCAACCCGAAAAGGCGTACGAAACCGCCGCGGAAATCGACCGTTTGCTGGGTGAAAAACTACCGTTTGCCTTTGACCGTGAATTGGGCTATCTGACCGAATGTCCCACCAACGTCGGTACGGGACTGCGGGTGTCGGTCATGCTGCATCTTCCGCTGATCGAAAATAACCGCGAGATCGACACGCTGGCAAATTCGGTGGCGAAAGTCGGCTTTACGGTGCGCGGAATGTACGGTGAAAACAGCAAAGCCGCTGCGTCTTTTTATCAGATCTCCAATCAGGTGACGCTGGGTGTCAGCGAACGGGATCTGATCAGAAATGTCAAGGCGCTGGCGCTTCAACTGGTCGAAAAGGAGCGCGCCGAACGAAACGCGACCGACAAAACGGTGCTGGAAGACCGTTGTATGCGGTCGTTCGGCGTTCTGTCGCAGGCGCGGCTGATGACAAGTGAAGAAATGATGCAGCTTTTGTCCCGTGTAAAACTGGGACAAAGCATGGGTTATCTGCCCGAAACGATCGAAACGGTGCAATTGCTGATCGAAGGGCAGCCGAATATGATCGCGCGCAAATGCGGGCCCGTTTCACCGCAGGAACGCGATATTTACAGGGCAACGCTGATGCGGGAATCATTGGCGTCCCATTGATGGAGGCTGAATGTAAACAATGAAATATCAATTTGACGGATTTACCGAAAAAGCGCAGGAAGTATTGAATCTTGCCATTACGTCTGCCGGTGAATTGGGTCATACGTATATCGGCAGTGAACATTTGCTGTTGGGACTTTTACAGGTCGGCAGCGGGGTGGCGGCAAGCGTGCTGAACGGGCGCGGTGTCACCGCCGAAAAAATCGAAGAACAGATCCGTGCTTCGATCGGTGCCGGAACGCCGACCCGCCTGTCGCCCGAATATTTTACGCCCCGTGCCAAACGGGTCATTGAAAGCGCGATGGTCGGCTGTGCCGATATGGGAAAGAAATACGTCGGTACCGAACATCTGCTGCTGGGCATCCTCGGTGAGGGGGATAATTACGCCGTCCGTTTTTTGAAAGAACTCGGGGTCAATCTAGACGAACTGAAAAACGACGCGCTGGAAGCGGCGGGCTTTTCCGCGGAAGACGCTTCTCTGCACGATCCGAAAGCCCCGCACGGCAGATCCAAAGGACAAACACCCACGTTGGAAAAATTCGGTCGTGATCTGACCGAGGCGGCACGTTCCGGGAAACTGGATCCGGTCATTGGGCGTGCAGATGAAATTACGCGCGTGATCCAGATCCTTTGCCGCCGCACCAAAAACAACCCCTGTCTGATCGGGGAACCCGGTGTCGGTAAAACGGCGATCGCCGAGGGGTTGGCACAGCGCATCGCTTCGGGCGATGTTCCGGAAATCCTTGCGGATAAACGGTTGTTTACGCTGGATCTGACCGGCATGGTCGCCGGTACAAAATACCGCGGTGACTTTGAAGAACGCATTCGTGCCGTGATCGATGAAGTGACAAAATCCAGGGACGTTATCCTCTTTTTGGACGAGGTACACACCATTATCGGTGCCGGCTCCGCCGAGGGTTCAACCGACGCGGCGAATATTCTGAAACCGTCGCTGGCGCGCGGGGATTTTCAACTGATCGGTGCGACGACCATTGCCGAATACCGCAAAAATATCGAAAAAGATTCCGCGCTGGAACGCCGCTTTCAACCTGTTACGGTCGCCGAACCGTCCGAAGAGGACACCGTGCTGATCCTGAAAGGATTGAAAGACAAGTACGAAGCACATCATAAGGTGCGCATCCCCGATGAAACCATTTCGGCGGCGGTCAGACTGTCGGCACGGTATATCAACGACCGCTTTTTGCCCGATAAGGCCATTGACCTGATCGACGAAGCGGCATCCCGTGTGCGGCTTTCCAACTGTGCCGAACCGCCTGAACTGAAAGAACTGTCGGAAAAAATCGAGGCATTGTCGGCGGAAAAAGATGAAGCCATCAACACGCAGGAATTCGAGCGTGCCGCCGCTTTGCGGGATGAAGAAAAGCAACTGCGTGATCAACTGACCGAGCGGAAACGTGCCTGGCAGGAGCAGAACGACCGCGTTTCGGGGGAGGTCACGCCCGAAGATATCGCGACCATCGTTTCCGGCTGGACGGGTGTTCCCGTGGTTCAGCTGACCGAAGAAGAAAGCGAACGCTTGCTCCGACTGGAAAGTGTTTTGCACGAACGCCTTGTCGGGCAGGACGAAGCCGTTACCGCCGTTGCAAAAGCGATCCGCCGCGGCAGGGTGGGGCTCAAAGACCCAAAACGCCCGATCGGTTCCTTTATTTTCCTCGGCCCGACCGGCGTCGGTAAGACCGAATTGGCGCGCGCTTTGGCGGAGGCCATGTTCGGCAATGAAAACCGTATGATAAAACTGGATATGTCGGAATATATGGAAAAGCACACCGTTTCGCGGCTGGTCGGCTCGCCGCCCGGATACGTCGGCTATGACGAAGGCGGACAACTGACCGAGCAGGTGCGCCGCCATCCTTATTCGGTGCTTTTGTTCGATGAAATCGAAAAAGCGCATCCCGATGTATTCAATATATTGCTTCAAATTCTGGAAGACGGTATTCTGACCGATTCGCAGGGCAGAAAGGTCGATTTCAAAAATACCGTCATCATTATGACTTCCAATATCGGCGCCCGTCGGATCACCGAAAAGAAGGTTTCGTTCGGATTCGGCGCGTCGGCGGACGATCATGAAACCGACCTGAAAGAGCAGGTCCTGACCGATTTGAAAGAGGCATTCCGTCCCGAATTCCTCAACCGTGTGGACGATATTATCGTATTCGGAAAACTGGAACGTGCCGAGATCGAGCAGATCGCGCGTCGGATGCTGCGTAATCTGGAAAAACGGCTGGAAAACTTAAATATCACGATCGATTTTGATGATGACGCGGTTGCGGCGCTGGCGGATAAGGGATTTGATCCGGTCTACGGCGCGCGTCCGCTTCGCCGCAAGATCCAAAGCGCGGTCGAAGATGCATTGAGCGAGAAACTGCTGGATGGATCGGTCAAAAACGGG
>JAZRWX010000067.1:0-5472 GCA_045599905.1 Acutalibacteraceae bacterium | reverse complement strand
CGTCTGTTTTGTTTTTGATACGGTCGTTCAAATTTACGGCACCGTAAAAAAGGGCAACCGCGATCAGTACCGTAACAAAAAAGAGGGGGATGCTTTTTTTAAAATCCATGATAGGCCTCCGAATACTAATTACTATACATTCTATCATAACCTTTTGAAAAAAGCAATATATATTGGATTATTTTGTATAAAACAGGGACCTGATGTTTACAGGTCCCCTAAAAATCAGTAAAGTTTGATATCAATCCACAGGTTTTCGTAATATTTACGGGTCTCATCGTCCATATCGTGGTAGTACTGCACCGGCGGCATTTCATCTTTTTCCGGATACAGAATGGATTCCCCGTAATAGCAGTAGTCGGGATTATCAATGACTGCGGTGTTGGGGGAAGCGTACCCGATATATTCCGCGTTCGCCAACGCGATCTCCGGCTCTAACAGGAAATTGATATAAAGCATGGCGGCTTTATAGTTGGCGTTGTTTTTCGGAATACATACGGCGTCCACGAAAATATTTGTGCCCTCTTTCGGATAATAAAACGCAAGATCCTCATTCACGTCGTGCATGGTCAGATAATCGCCCGCGTAGTAGGGAGCAATGGCGGCTTCACCCGTTTCCATTTTGCCGTAGATCTCATCCATGACGTACGATTGCAGTACCTTTTTCCCTTTTTTCAAAAGGTCTGCGGCGGCATCCCAATCGGCGGGATCGGTGGTGTTGAGATCCTGCCCCAACAACATTTGCGACGTCATGAACGCGTCACGCGGATTGCTGAAATTCAGCGACATATCCCGATATTTTTCACTCCACAGAGACCACCAGGAATGTTCGGGCTCTCCGATCAGCGTGGGGTTATAGATCACGCCGACCATTCCGACGTTGTACGGGACGGAAAAGTTGTTTTCGGGATCGTAAAAAAGATTTTTGTAATCGTCTTTGATGTAATGATAGTTGGAAAGTTCGGAAACATTGATCGGTGCAAGCATTTCCTCGTTTTTCAGCCGCTCGATCATATAGTCGGACGGAATGATGATATCGTAGGTCACGCCGCCGCTTTTCAGTTGTGAGTACATGGTCTCGTTGCTTTCAAACGTGGTGTAATTGACCTTGATCCCGGTCGCCTTTTCAAACTCCTTGTTCACGTCGACCGATTCATCCGACCCGTCGGAAATATATTCGCCCCAGTTGTATACGTTCAGTACCGTCCCTTTCAGTTCGGGGCAGTCATAATCGCCTTCATACGTTATGTCGGCATACTGATAACCGCCTTCACAGGCACAAAGCGACAGCACCAACACGATCACCGAAGCCATAGCCAATAACCGTTTCATCATGCCGCCCTCCTTTTTTCGCTCTTGGTTTGAAGAACGTTATAAAGGATCAACAATACGAAGACCGAAATGAAAATAAAGGTTGAAAGGGCGTAAACGTCCGGCGTTACGGTCTTTTTGGTCATGTTGTAGATCACGATCGGCAGGGTCTGATAGTGTCCGCAGGTGAAATAACTGATCACGAAATCATCCAGCGACAGGGTGAACGCCATGATCGTGCCGGTGAAAATGCCGGTGGAAATAGCGGGCAAAATCACCTTGAAGAACGCGCGCATGGGCGTACACCCCAGATCCAGCGCGGCCTCGTGCAGACTGGAATCGGTCTGTTTTAACTTCGGCATGACCGAAAGGATCACGTAAGGCAGGTTAAAGGTGATGTGCGCGATCAGAACGGTCGGGAAACCGAGCGATTCATCCATGCCGCACATTTTTCCGATAAAGACGAACAACAGCATCAGCGAAACACCGGTCACGATATCGGCGTTCATCATCGGGATATTGGTGACCGACATGACCAGCCGCTTGCTGATTTTTTTGCGCAGGGCAAGAATACCGACCGCGGCGGCAGTGCCGAGCACGGTCGAGATCAGCGCCGAAAGCACGGCAATGATCAGGGTATGGCGCAGGGCTTCCAGCATGGTGTCGTCGAAAATCAGACCGCTGTACCACTGGGCGGAAAATCCCTCGAATACCCAGACGCTGTCACCGGCGTTAAAGGAAAAGAACACCATGACCGCGACCGGCGCGTACAGGAAGAAAAGGATCAGCCCCACATAAAAACGGGAAAGCGCTTTCATACCACAACGCCTCCTTCCTCACCGTCGGAAAAGCGGTTCATGACCAACAGACAAAGCAGGATCATGACCATCAGTACCAGCGACAGCGCCGAAGCGACGTTGTAATAATCCGGTCCGTTATTGAACAGGAATTCAATGGCGTCACCGATCATCAGCGATTTGTTGCCGCCCAGTTTCTGCGAGATGTAGAAGGTGCTGACCGACGGAACGAAAACCATGGTGATTCCCGAAACCACGCCGGGCAGTGAAAGCGGTAAGATCACACGGCGAAGACGGGAAAGACCGTTCGCGCCGAGATCGCCGGCGGCTTCCAGCAGGGAAGTGTCGATTTTGGACATGACCGAATAGATCGGCAGAATCATATAAGGTATAAAGTCATATACCATGCCCAGAATGACCGCGCCGGGGGTATTGATCAGATGCAGCGGCCCGATGCCCAGTTTGCCGAGAAACGCGTTGATCAACCCCGTGTTGGCAAGAATGGTGATCCACGAATAGGTGCGGATCAGGAAGTTCATCCACATGGGCAGCATAACGATCAGCAGGATCATACGCTGGGAACTGATCTTCATACGGGTCATGCAGTAAGCCATCGGATAAGCCAGAACAAGCGTGATCACCGTAGCGATCAGCGCGTAAAGAATGGAAATCAGAAAGGCTTTTTTATACCGGCCGATCTCGGTCAGGTTTGCCAGGGTAAAGGCACCGTTCGGATCGGTCAGGGCAAAATAAGCCATAATAACGAGCGGCACGACGATGAAAATGGCCGCCCATATCATATACGGCGCCGAAACGAGCCGGCTGCCGAAACTCTTTTTACGCACGGCTTATTCCTCCTCTACCACGTCAGAGAGGTGGTCCATCTCCTCGCTGTAAGAACTGTAATCGCCGTACAAACCGGAATATTCGGATTTTTTCATAATATGGATGGCATCGGGTTCGATGTATAATCCGACCTTGTCGTCGACCTGACAGGCGTCGGTCGTCTGGATCATCCATTTGAATCCGCCGATATCCACGATAATTTCATAATGAACACCCAAAAACGCGACCGAAGTCACAACGCCGGTCAGCATTCCCTGATCGAGCGGCACGATATCCACGTCTTCGGGGCGTACCACCACGTCAACGGCTTCGTTTGCGGCAAATCCCTTGTCAAGACATTGGAAAGTCTGCCCCGAAAAACGGACGCAGTAATCTTCCGCCATGATGCCGTCCACGATGTTGGATTCCCCGATAAAATCGGCAACGAAGGCGTTTTTCGGCTCGTTGTAAATGTCCTGCGGCGTACCGACCTGCTGGATCTTGCCGCCGTCCATAACGACCACACGGTCAGACATGGTCAGCGCTTCTTCCTGGTCGTGGGTCACGAATACGAAAGTGATCCCCAGATGCCGCTGAATGCTGCGCAGTTCTTTTTGCATATCTTTGCGCAGTTTCAGATCCAGTGCCGCCAACGGTTCGTCCAACAGCAGGATCTTCGGGTGGTTGGCAATCGCGCGCGCAATGGCGACGCGTTGCTGCTGACCGCCGGAAAGCGTGTCGATATGGCGCTTTTCAAAGCCGGTCAGTTTGACTAAGTCCAGCATTTCGCGGACCTTTTCACGGATCTCTTTTTCGGGCATTTTCTTCACCCGCAGACCGAACGCGACGTTTTCGTAAACGTTCAGGTGCGGAAATAGCGCATAACGTTGAAAAATGGTGTTCACCTGACGTTTGTACGCCGGAACACCATTCAGATCTTTGCCCTCAAAAAAGACAGATCCTTCGTCCGGCTCCTGGAATCCGCCGATCAGCCGCAAGGTGGTCGTCTTGCCGCAGCCGGAGGGTCCAAGCAGGGTAATGAATTCTTTGTCGCGGATTTCCAAATTCAATCCGTCCAATACCTGCTCGCCGTCAAAGGATACACATACGTTTTTGAGTTCTACAATGTTCTGTTTTTCCATTTAAGCATCCCCCTTTGTTCAACACCAAAGTGTCAACACAAGTAAATTGACCGAATACGGTCATACGTTTACCCTGTGTGATACCCGCGGCGCTTACCGGAATGCCCTGAACAAAGGGTTTTTCATAGTTCGCCCGTATGCGCTTCGGGGAACTACGGCACTCTTTATCGCGACCGCTTTTCTACACAGATGCGTTAAATGTCAAGAAATAGTATCTTGACAATTACAAACTATACGGCAAAAACCGCAAAAAGTCAATAAAAATTTGAAAAAAATCAATCATTTTCTGCGAAAAATCGTTTCATTTTCACATAAACTTTCAAATTCGATGTTTTTCTCTTGAATTCTCACGAATGCTCACTTTTTTATTTGAAAAAAATTTGCTGTTCATAAGGGCGATTTTTCAGTATTCCGCACGGAAACCGGGCAGGATCTTCACCGCGGCGGTAATAGGGGAAAGCGCCGGAAACTGAAATCGGGGCAGATCGTTTTGATTACCGCCCCAGCCACAAAATGAAAACATTTAATTTTTTTGAAAAAAGTACTTGATTTTTTGCCCGAAGCGGTGTATACTATATAAACAGACGCATATCGCGGGGTAGAGCAGTTGGTAGCTCGTCGGGCTCATAACCCGGAGGTCGTAGGTTCAAGTCCTTCCCCCGCAACCATATCGAGTGGATGTAACTGATTTCAGTTACATCCGCTTTGTTTATTGAAAGCAGGTGTACATATGAATTTGGGGATTACTCCTGATACTTTTATTGGCGACTCTTTGGAAACGGCATTTGGTCTTAAAGCTTATTCTAACATAATGCTGTTTACCAAAAATCAGCCTTTTGTAGCAACACAGGAATTTCGAACAAAGTTCAATGGGTATTATAGGTTAAGACAAAGAAGCACCGAATGGTATGATAAGTTTTATTCTTTGTTCGAAAGCCAATTTCGCATTGAGCGCTCTTTTGAGGACTTGCTTCGCGAAATGCACACGGTAAGCGGCTCTTTAGAAGTGTCGTTCATCAGCAAATTGATTGCTACCGTTAATCCAGACAAGCCGATATGGGATCAGTATGTTGTCAGAAACATCGGCTTAGAATCCGAGTGGCTTCGCTCGTCCAGATTATCGAAAGAAAAAAGAATACAAAAGGCTGTTGAAATTTATAACAAAATTGTCAAATGGTATTCTGATTTTCTTAATGACGAAACTGGAAAAGCGTGCATTGAGCAATTTGATCAAGTGCTGCCACAATACAAAGATAGTATAAGCGATATTAAGAAAATTGATTGTATCCTTTGGAGCAAGCGATAGATTTACAATTTACTTATGTACGGAGCAGGTTTACGCCTGCTCCGTTTCTTCTTCCTCAAAAGAATCATCATCCTCACCGTACTGCTCCGGG
>JAZRWX010000066.1:0-3025 GCA_045599905.1 Acutalibacteraceae bacterium | reverse complement strand
AGTCTTGATATTGATCAAAACGGTTTTGTCGTGGCGGTTTCTTCCGATCCGGAATTAACGGTCGATGGATCAGCTGTGCGTTGCTTGAACTTCCGCGGCGATAATATTTCAGCGAGTAATAATATGGAGCCGTTCGGTGATCGTGAGGAAGATGAAGAACTCGCCAATGTTTTTATAGACGTAGCTATTGATGACCAAAATTTCTATTCGGTGCTTGACCAAAAATACGGCCGTGTTTTTGTCTATTCCGAAAACGGCACTTTGGTCAGCGAATTTGGGGGGATTGGTGCCGAAACGGGATTGTTTGTTGATCCGGTCGCAGTTGATACCAAAGACGGAGAAGTTTTGGTTCTGGATCAGTCGGACAACAGTATTACCAGGTTTGCTCCTACCGATTACGTCAATGTTAAACGCGAATTGCTGAAAATTATCGATACGGGAAACTATCCCCGTATCGAACAGTTGGCCAATGACCTTTTAAAGTATGATACCAATTGCAGATACGCTTACTACGCCATGGGTTTTGTTGCGGAATCCAAAAGAGATTATAAACAGGCATTGGTATATTATAAACAAGGAAATTATCAGAATGCCTATGCGCAGAGTTTTAAATTACTGCGTTCGCAATGGGTCAAATCCAATTTCCTTATCGTCGTGCTGATTATTATTATTCTTATTACGGGGATAGTTATCGGTCTGCTGGCGCTCAGTCGCGGCTTGAAGAAAAAAGAAGGCATGACCTATGCGCCCCTTGAGAATAAACGGGGCTTCCCATTGTATTGTCTTTTCCATCCGGCCGACGGGTTTGCGCAGATCAAGGAACGTGATGTCCTTTCGGTGTGGTGGCTGATCGGAATAACTGTTATTTATGTTTATATCTCAATCATGAGCTTTTTTGCTACGGGATATATCTTTAATAATGCACGCGCGATTGATTTTAATTTGCTGATCACATTGGCTAAGACCATTGGGATCATCGTACTTTTCTTGGTGGCAAACTGGGCAATTTGCACTTTGATGGACGGAAAGGGAAAACCAAAAGAGATCCTATACGTCATCATATATTCTCTTATACCGTACGTGCTGTCCATCATCATTAATCTCGGACTTTCCAATATTCTTACGGCAGATGAAGCGGTTATGATGTCGATCGTTTCTGTGATCGGGGAGATTTGGACCGGTTTGGTACTGTTTGTCGGTTTGCTGACAATTCATGAATATAGTGTGGGGAAAGCCGTATTCTCAATATTCCTGACATTGCTCGGTATGGCGGTTGTCGTTTTGCTGTTAGTAATGTTCTGTACTTTGATGGCACAAACGGGTTCGTTTGTGCAGTCATTGGCTCAGGAATACAGTATGCGTCATTAAGGAGGACACCATGAAAAAACTGCTTAAAAAACTCGGTTGTTTTATTGTGTCGTTTTCGTTGATTGCGTTTATCTTTACGATCGCTCCGTTTAAAAACATGGCTCAAAAACTGCCGCGTCAGACCGATTTGCAGACGGAGTCGGTTGATTCTGTAATGATGAAATCCGAACCGGGAGAACAGTTGCCGATTCAATTGGATTTAAAAAATGCCGCCGGGGAGACGGAAATCGCTCACTATGAAAAAGTGGCCGAGAATGAAAATCTTGCGTTATACGCGGACTCAAAGGGTTGGTTTGCCGTTCGTAATAATAAAACCGGTTATTTTTGGTACAGTCACCCGAATGATTTTTTGAACGACACGAATAAAACGGTTGGATTGAATCGAATGAATTTTCAATCCGAAATTGTCGTCAATTATATCTATCAAGACACAGTTGGCGGAACTTCATCCTATCAGGAAAGTTCTATTACTGCCCAAAACGCCGTGAATGACGGAACGGTACATATTGAAAAGATTCAAAACGGGTTTAAGGCAATTTATGATTTTTATCACATTTCCACCCGAGTCGTCGTTGCATATACCCTGAACGGATCGGATCTGAAAGCCGGAATTATTGGCAGTGAATGTTTGGAACGTGAGGAATTTGAAAAAGCAGTGCGCAAAACCGCTTCAAAAGACCAACTTGCCTTGCTTCAAAAAAGTTATATTACTTCCATCTGGTTGTTGCCTTCGTTCGGAGCCGGCAATACTTCTGAAAAAGGATTTGTCTTTGTGCCGGACGGGTGCGGCGCCTATATGGATTATGTCCCTGTGAATTATGTGTCGCAACCAACAGAAATTCCTGTATACGGGACCGAACTGGCTATTGATGAATACAAAACTGATTCAAATGAAAAATTCAAATCGGAGGTTCGCAATCGTTTTGCCAATCTGCCGGTTTTTGGTATGGCACGTGAAGGCGAGGGTGTACTGGCGGTTGTGACGCAAGGGGATGCTGTTGCGTCTGTTATCGCATATAAAGCCGGTCAGATGTGTGGATATACCGGTGTCAGTGCGCAGGCAAATTACCGCACGGTCACTTTTTCACGCATCTCTAACCGGGTGGTACAAAATTATTCGAACATATATGATGTTCTTCCTGATTTCGAGGTTTCTTATCGCATTGTGGACGGCAAGGCGGTAGGATTTGCCGGATTTGCCGCGCAATACAGAGAAATGCTTGAAGAAAACGGACAAATCAAAAAGAATAAGTACACACCATCGTTGGCGCTGGAAACGGTTGGCGCAATCGATGTCGCCGGGCAGACACTCGGTTTCCCTGATCAGAAGATTAAGGCAGTTACAACCTTCGGTCAGGCCGTGGATATGATTGAACAATTGCAGAAAGAATCCGTTAGTAATATCGCTATGAACTATATCGGCTGGGCCAATAACGGATTGCAGAATGATAAAATGATTGCCGCGGCGAAACCACTCAAAGAAATGGGTGGTGAAACGTCTTTAAAAAAACTGTCTGAAAAATGCTCGGCGCTTTATATGGACGCTGATTTGCTGACTTTTAAATCTTCCGGAAACGGATATTCAAAGACGGGTGACGCGATTCTGACCGCTTTTGATAAACCGGCTATACAGCGGAAATATTCCTATGCTTCGTTT
>JAZRWX010000065.1:0-4681 GCA_045599905.1 Acutalibacteraceae bacterium | reverse complement strand
TAAAATGCGTGAATACCGCTTAAAATCGTTCTATTTACGCCTGTTCCGTCATCCAGAGTGAACTTTAAGAGCTTCTTGGATTTCGGTACTGCTTCACATTCAAGAACCTTTACAGCGCGGAAATCGGACTTGGAAAATGTCACGAAATCGACGAAATCTTCAAAGAGAGGTTCGATGACTACATTGGAAAAATCAATCTTTTCGGGGGCTACCGGAGCAGCTTCAACAGGAGCCGCAGCAGCCTTCGGGGCATTCTTGTCAGAGTCCAAAGGTTTCATTGTCGGGAACAGGATGACGTCGCGGATCGATTCGTTGCCGGTCAGCAGCATGACAAGGCGGTCAATGCCGATCCCGCAGCCGCCTGTGGGGGGCATACCGTATTCCAGCGCGGTAACGAAATCGTTATCCAGCATATTCGCTTCTTCATCGCCGCATTCACGGAGCATCAGCTGATGCTTGAAGCGTTCTATCTGATCGATCGGGTCGTTCAATTCGGAATAGGCGTTGCCGTATTCGGTGCCTAAAATGAACAGTTCAAAACGTTCGGTCAGGTAGGGCTTTTCGGGTTTCCGTTTGGTCAGCGGGGAAACTTCGACCGGGTAGTCCATGATAAAGGTCGGCTGTTCCAGCGTTTCCTCAACAAAGGCGTCGAAGAAGCCGACCAAAATATCGCCCCAGGTTTCTTTTCCTTTTTCGATCTCGATGTGCTTTTCTTTTGCTAATTCAATGGCTCTTTCGTTATCCTGCGCGAAACTTTCGAAATCAATGCCGGTCACGTCTTTCACGGCTTCGGCCATGGTTTTGCGGGCAAACGGCTTTTCAAGGTCGATCTCAACGCCCTTGAAATTGACGGTGTAACCGTCGTTGGCGGCAAGCGCGGCATTACGGATGATGGTTTCGGTACGGTCCATCATGCCCTTATAATCGGTATATGCTTCATAGAATTCGATCGAGGTGAATTCGGGGTTGTGCTTGGTGTCCATACCCTCGTTACGGAAGATGCGGCCGATCTCATAGACCCGGTTCATTCCGCCGACGATCAGCCGTTTCAGCGGCAGTTCGGTCGCAATGCGCATATACATATCCAGATCAAGCGCGTTGTGGTGGGTAATGAACGGACGGGCGGAAGCGCCGCCTGCGATGGTGGACAGAACCGGGGTTTCCACCTCGGTATAGCCGATCTCGTCGAGCGTTTGGCGAACGGAACGAATAATTTTGGAACGCTTGACAAAGGTATCCTTGACTTCGGGGTTGACAATCAGGTCAACGTAACGCTGACGGTAACGGGTGTCGGTATCTTTCAGTCCGTGGAACTTTTCGGGCAGCGGCAAAAGGGATTTTGCCAGCAGTTCGATGTGGTCGCAGTGGATGGAAATCTCCCCGGTCTGAGTTTTGAAAACAAAGCCGGAAATGCCGACGATATCGCCGATATCCCACTTTTTGAACGCCATATAATCGTCCACGCCGACTTCATCCCGGCGGACGTAGAGCTGAATATCGCCCTCGCCGTCACGAAGTCCCACAAAGCTGGCTTTGCCCATGATACGGCGGCTGATGATGCGTCCGCCCAAAGAAACGGATTTCCCTTCATAGGCGTCAAAATCCGCCTTGATGCCGACCGAGGAAGCGGTCACTTCGTATTTTGTTTTAACAAACGGATCATTCCCCGTTTCGACCATGGCGGCAAGTTTGTCGCGGCGAATCTGCAGCAGTTCGTTCAGATCCTGTACGGGTGCGTTGTTTTCCGGCATACTTTCAAGTCCTTTCTGTAAAAAAGCGGGCAGTTCGTCCGCTGCCCGTTTGAGGTTTATTTTGTAATGGAAAGAATGGTGAACGAGCCGATCTCACGGCCGTTGTCTTCCGCGACGACGGTTTCACCGACCTTGTGACCGATCAGTGCTTTTCCGACGGGGCATTCGTCGGAAATTTTTCCGGCTTTCGGATCGGCTTCGGTGGTGCCGACGATCCGGTAGGTGAATTCCTTGTTCAGCTTTTCGTTTTTCACCGTGATTTGCAGACCGACGTCAACCTTTTTGGCCGAGCCGCGGCGGGTATCCTTGATGATCTCCACGTTTTTCAGCATGGCTTCCAGCTCAACGATACGGGCTTCCATTTTCGCCTGTTCGTTTTTGGCTTCGTCATATTCGCTGTTTTCGGAAAGGTCGCCGTATCCGCGCGCGATCTTGATTTTTTCGGCAATGTCGGTACGACCGACCGTTTTCAACTGTTCGAGTTCTTCTTCCAGTTTCTTTTTGCCTTCTTCGGTTACTTTGAATGTCTTGGCCATGATTCCAAAACCACCTTTAATTAAAATATTTATAAAGCATCACAATAAAAGTATTATATGCCGATTTGACTGAATTGTCAAGCAAAATACGCCGTCTGCCGGCCAGATCACGTTTTTTAGCAAAAAAACGCAAAATTTTTGTTGCGAAACGGGGATAAAACGACTATAATAGTTCTGATAATGACCTCTGTGGGGGATGTGTAATGATCAAGAAATATCTGAACCGTGTATTCATCGACGGTCTTTCCGGTATGGCGCAGGGTTTGTTTGCGACCCTGATCATCGGGACGATCATTGAACAGATCGGTGTGATCTGCGGCGGTGTCGTCGGCGCGTGGCTGATCGAAATGGGCAACGTCGCGAAACTGATCACCGGCGCGGGCATCGGTGTCGGCGTCGCGGTCAAGTTGGGCTCCACACCGCTGACTACGGTTTCCGCCGCGGTCGCCGGTATGATCGGCGCTTTTCCGGCGCAGACCTTCCATGACGTTGTCGTGGTCAATGCCGGTACCGGAAAATTCAATCCGGGCGAACCGCTCGGCGCGTTTGTCGCCGCCTACGTCGCGGTCGAGATCGGACGGCTGATATCGGGTAAGACCCCCGTGGATATCATCGTAACACCGCTGGCGTGTATTCTGTCCGGCGGCGCGGTCGGAATGTTTATCGGCCCGTGGATTTCTAAAGCCATGGCGTGGATCGGCAGTATTGTGAACGTCAGCGTGGTAGCGCATCCGTTCTGGTACGGAATGCTGGTTTCGGTCGTCATGGGTATTTTGCTGACTTTGCCCATCTCTTCCGCCGCGATCGGTATTTCGGTCGGGTTAAGCGGTCTGGCAAGCGGCGCGGCGGCTATCGGTTGTTGCTGCAACATGGTCGGCTTTGCCGTTATCAGTTACCGTGAAAATAAAACCGGCGGTCTGGTCGCGCAGGGGCTGGGCACTTCCATGCTGCAAATGCCCAATATCGTACGCCGTCCGCTGATCTGGGTACCGTCCATTCTGGCCAGTGCCATTTTAGCGCCGGTTTCGACCATGGTTTTGAAAATGGTCAATACGCCGGTCGGTGCGGGCATGGGCTCGGCAGGACTGGTCGGTCAGTTCCAGGCGTTCAGCGCCATGACCGCCGCCGGTACCGACGGGGTAACGGCACTGCTGGAAATCATCGGAATGCACTTTGTCGCGCCGGCATTGCTGACGCTGGCGATCGCCGAGGGAATGCGGAAAGCGGGCTGGATCCGTCCGGGCGATCTGAAATTAGAGGGGATCGACCATGCGAAAAAAAGAACGCGCGGTTGAAGCGGTACGCCTGCTTGAAATCAAGTATCCGGAAGCGATCTGTTCCCTGCAATATACCGATCCGTTTCAACTGCTGATCGCCACGCGGCTTTCGGCGCAGTGTACCGACGCGCGGGTCAATCTGGTCACGCCGGCGCTGTTCGCGGCGTTTCCGGACGCCCGTTCCATGGCGGATGCCCCGGTCGGATCGGTGGAGGAACTGATCAAGACCTGCGGACTGTATAAAACCAAGGCGAAAGATCTGGTCGGCATCGGCAAAATGCTGTGTGAAAAATTCGGCGGCAGGGTGCCCGATACGATCGAAGAACTGACTTTGCTGCCCGGTGTGGGCCGGAAAACCGCCAACCTGATCTGCGGTGATATTTACGGAAAACCGGCGGTCGTGACCGATACGCATTTTATCCGTCTGTGCAACCGGCTGGGACTGGTGGAAACCAAAGACCCCCTGCGGGTCGAAACCGAAATGCGAAAACTGCTGCCGGCGGAAAAATCGTCTGATTTCTGCCATCGCGCGGTACTCTTCGGCAGAGAGGTCTGCACGGCAAGAAAGGCAAACTGCGGCGAATGTCCGCTGAATGAGATCTGCCTGAAAAAGGTATAATAAAGTAAGCGTTAATTTTATCAGAAAGAAGTTTTGTTTATGCAAAAAAGAGTTGCTGCCATCCATGACATTTCCTGCTTCGGGAAATGTTCGCTGACCGTTGCGCTGCCGGTGCTGTCGGCGGCGGGTATCGAAACGCCGATCATCCCGACGGCGGTGCTTTCCACCCACACGGGCGGATTCACCGGCTATACGTTCCGGGATCTGACCGATGATATTCTGCCGGTGGCGGAACATTGGAAAAAATCGGATATCGACGTGGACGCCGTTTATACCGGCTATCTCGGCTCGAAAGAGCAGGTCGGAATCGTCATGCGGACGGCGGATATCATCCGCAAAGAGGGCGGGTTGCTGTTGGTCGATCCCGCCATGGCAGACAATGGAAAACTGTACGGCGGTTTCCCGGAAGATTTCCCCGCCGAAATGAAGAAGCTTTGTCAGAAAGCCGATATCATCACCCCCAACATCACCGAAGCGGTCATGATGCTGGGCATGGAA
>JAZRWX010000064.1:0-4212 GCA_045599905.1 Acutalibacteraceae bacterium | reverse complement strand
ACAGAACGACATGGCTACGATCCGACTTCTTTTTCCGGATTGGATACACCGTCCCGTTCCGTGAAGATGCAAATCTTTTTGATCAATTGGTATGTCTTGCCGGATTCGACCGGAAGTTCGGTCTTTACGGCACAGATCCCGTTCTGATCCAATGCTTCAAACGGAAGATCCAACTTGCCGTTTTCATCAAACAGTTCACTGCGCACCGAAACCGCGATACGGAACGGCAGTTTTTCGCAGGAATCGCAGGAATAATCCACCGTGTTTCCGTGAATATCCGCGCGGTTATTAACCGTTAACTTCCAACCGTCACTTTTTGTAATGGTATCAATACCGCTTTCGACCGTAACGGTGCCGCTGTAATTCTCCGGTGTTACCGTGATTTTCTGACAGATGAGATGATCATCGTCATAGCTGACGAAACGTTCAAAAACAAAGCGGGTAATTTCGCCGTTCGGACTTTTCCATCGAACGTCACGGGTCAGAATCGCCGTTTCCATATTCAGGGTACGATCCCATGAAAGGATCTCCCCTTCCCACGGATAAAAAGTTTCCCCGTTGACCGTCAGACGCACAAACAGCGGATCGGCAAAATTGATATTGGTGACACCCGTATCGTAAGTGCGGATGGCATCCTCATCAAAATACCATTTTTTCATATAGTCATTCTCGGTAAGCGGTTTCGGATTACACGGACAGAAACCGATCACTCCGCGGATATACGCGCCCTGGACCTCGACACCGTTGGATTCCTCAAAACTGCCGCGAATGCCGACGTACCCGTTGGAAAGCGTAAAATATGTGGCTGCCTCACGCTCACTTGGAAACAGAAAGCGGTTTTCTTTCAGTTTTTTTGTGCCGTCAAACTGTATGTTCGGAAATTTCATTACGATCAACTCCAAAATTACTATTGAGAACAGTATAACAAATTTTCCGTTATTTCGCAACAGAAAATTCTAAAAAAGCAGACGGTTGAAACCGCCTGCTTTTGCTATTTTACCAGAAGCCGAGTTGTGTGCCGCGATCGTACAGAACGTGCGCCAGATAATGGTATCCGTTCGCATTCAGGTGAACGTCCGGCGTATTATTATAGCAAAGGGATGCCGGAACGGCGTTTCTGGCGATCCGGGCATTATCTGCCGACGTCGGCGTGATATTTTCATAATCCAGACCGTTTGCCACCGCCAGTTCGCGGAAGTTGACGGCGTGATCACCGAATGCCGCCTCAAACGCATCATCATATTCACCGGTCCAGTACGGAATGATGATCAGATAGCGATCATTGCCGTGGTGGTCGATCATGGCCTGATACTGTTCGACCAGCTGATTAGCACCGCTGAATCCGCCGTTGGCACCCATAAAGTAGATATCGCAATAGTCGGTCGTTGCCACATCGCTGTTATTGAAAACGACCGGAGTACCTGCCGGAATGGTCAGCGCGGAATCACAGTTCTTACGCGTCAAAAGCATCGTGTAGGAAATCGACGGAGACCAGATAAAGTTACCCTGGAATCCCAACGTATAGGTTTTGCCGCCGATGGTAACATCGTTGACGGACAGATTGCGCCCGAGCGCCTGTGTCAGACCGATCTTATCACCGCTTGCGGAAACAAAGCCGTTATCATCAAAATCACCGATCACGGCCGCGGCTTTACCGGCCTCGAATGTGATATCCCTTTCGGTATAAAGTTTGAACGCACCCTGACGCGCCATAATAGCAAGTGTTTTTTCGCCGCCGTCACCGCTGTTCATGACACGGTAGCGCTGACCGAGCATTTTTTCCAGCTGTTCCGGATAACTGTTGCCCTCGGACATGCCCATACCCTCGGTCACACTGTCGCCCCAGCAAGCAATGATCGGGGCGGTATCATACGCGATTTGCTTTTTCAGACGAACCAGATCCCTTACATCCAGAATTTCATCACTGTTGACATCCGCCGCGTAATCCTTCGAGCCGATGAGCAGTTGACGCCGGACATAAACGATTTTTTCAGCATCCGTTCCTGTCAGACGGTCCTGACCGTTGGTGCCGCAGACTGTGCCGGCGCTGGCGTACGCATAAACATTTCCGGTGCCGCCGTAACGCTGATAAACAGTATATTCGGTATTGGCAGTCAAACGGGTAAGCTCATTGTTCTTATACCACTTTTTCCCGTCGGTGCTGTATTCATAATCAGTCTTTTTCTGAATCAGCAACTTGGTCGCGCCCTCTAACAAAACCGTCGGTGCAGACGGCAAAACAACGATCACCGTATCCTTACCGCCCGTTTCGTCTTTGCGCTGTGTAAATGCGTAGACCGTATCGTATTCCAGACCGGAAAAGACGTTTGACTGCTGATAATTTGTGCCGTCCATGCTGTATTCATAACCATCGACGGCTTTCAGCGTGACCGTTGTGTCGGAAACGCTTTGGACTTCGGGGGCGTCGCTGGCCTCTTCTTCCGGGAACGGAATATCATCGTAGGTCATATCTGTCACGGTCGGATGTCCCTGATAATCAACATCCATCACCACACCGTCAACCTTCAAAACAATGTTCCACAAATAGATGGTCTGTACGTCACTTCCGTAAAGTTGAATGCTCGGCGCAAATGTACCGTTTCCGAAAGAAGCGGAACGGTATGAATAATGATGTTCACCCTGTTGCAGGATGTAACTGCCTGTGCTGTCATCAGGCAAATTGACCTGATCAGGCACGTTGTAAACTCTTGAACGCGGTGCTTCGTTCGGCAGATAATAATCGAATTCAAACGAAACCGACTTATCCTGCGTACCGTAAGTCACCCAATACAGATTGGGGTATTCAGTCTCCTGGGTCAAATTGACATAATCCACCGCAATAACAGGGATCGCCGGGAACGGGATCTCATCATAGGTAATGTTAGTCACGGTTGGGTTGCCCTGCGGTTTCACGTTTTGCTCCACCCCGTCGACTTTTAAAACAACGTTCCAGAAATAGACGGTTTGCTGATCTCCGCCATGTATCTGCAGGCCGGGCGCAAAAGTACCGTTTGAACCATTGTAAGAAGGATTGCTGTAAGAATAGTGATGCTCGCCCTGCTGCAAAACCTTGCTGCCGGTATTGTCATCAGGGAAATCAATGCCGTTTGACACACAGTGCATCATGGAATGAGGCGCATCGGCAGGCAAAAAATAATCAAACTCAAAGGAAACCGCCTTGCCCTTCACACCGTAAACCACCCAATACAAATTAGGCCATTCAGTTTCGCTTGTCAGTTTGGTATAATCCGCCATGATGACCGGTGTATCCGAATCAAAATTCCCCGGTTCCTCTTCGGGTTCTTCCGGTTCTTCCTCGCCGTTAAACGGAATTTCGGAATATTGGACCACACGATAGGCGGCGTCACTTGTAACGTTCACGGTTTGTGCCACACCGGCTATCGTGACCGTAAAGTTCCAGACATACATCACTTGCAAATCGCTACCGTAAAGTTGAATACCAGGTGCAAAAGTGCCTTTATCATAGGATGCATTGCTGTACGAAAAATGATGTGTTCCCTGCTGCAACACATTACTTAATGTTACAGTATCATAAAAATTCGTACCGGTCGACACGCAGTGCACCATGGAACGTGGTGCTTCGTTCGGCAAAAAATAATCAAAACTGAATGAAACCGATTTTCCCTGCACATTATAGAAAACCGTGTAGAAATTCGGATATTCGTTTCATATATAAAACCTTCTTTCATAAGAATACATTTAACATTATACACAAAACCAAACTTCGTATCAATATCATTTTGTTGAGACTTCATATACTTTTGTTGCAAAAAAATACCGACGTGAACCAAGCACGGCGGTATCAAAAATACATATTATTCTTCGTCCGGCATTTCCCAGTTATGCCAAATGGCCTGAACGTCTTCGTTATCTTCCAGCGTGTCGATCAGTTTTTCCATTTTTTCCACCGCCGCGGGATCATCGATCGTCGAGGTGGTCTGAGCGATGTACTGCACCTCGGCGTTGACAAACGAATAACCGGCCTCTTCCAAAGCGTCACGCACCATACCGAGTTCATTCGGATCGGTCAAGATTTCAAAGATGTCACCGTCGGCGTTGAAATCTTCCGCTCCGGCTTCCAAAGCGGCTTCCATAACGGTATCTTCATCCAGTCCCTCTGCTTCGATATCAATGACGCCCTTACGGTCAAACATAAACATGACTGAACCGGACTGACCCATATTTCCACCG
>JAZRWX010000063.1:0-2101 GCA_045599905.1 Acutalibacteraceae bacterium | reverse complement strand
TCGACCATATTTTCCAGTTTTTGTATATAATAAATCTTCTCTTCTTCCGTCATTTTTCTAAGGATATCAATAATCATTCAATAACCTCTCCTTCCAACCGCATCCGCTCAATATCGTTGTTCCAAACTCGAATTGCTCCTCTTTTTGTATACGCATTTCCTCCTCGCCAATGGCATACAGTGCAGTACAAGTTGTATTTTTTCTGATACCATTCAGCTAATACAGAATGCCAGATTTCAATTTGTCCAAAGTATGTATTGCAATGCGGACAGCGTTTAATCTCAGGCTGTCGTACGGGTTGAATTAAAAACCCAAATCGACGAACTCTATTTCTTACCATTTATTCCATCACCTCTTCGTCCATATTCGCACCGCAGTACGGACACCACTCTGTTTCAAGGTAATCGGTCTCGAATTCAACATTGCCAGTTTCTATAAGATTTTCGTCCCAATCATAATCGTACACAGGGCGAATATTATATTTCTCGGAGAATGCTTCATTGTGGCAAATCGAACACTTATGGTCTTCAGTCCAATGCCCATGCTTCACTGGATCGATTGTTGGTGCATTATCAAGGTCTTTAATAACCCCATCTAATGCCCACTTGATGATTTCCATCGAATAAGATCTTTGTATGTTAAGTGTTGCTCTATAGTCATCCGCATCAATCAGTCTCATTCCATCACCTCAAATATCAATTTCACCCTCAAATAATTCAACCTATACTATCAATCTTTCGCGAAACCGTTACATTTTGTAACCGTTTGACCATATTGCGGATGTCAGCAATATGGTCAACAATTCACACCTTATCCACAATCGTATACCGTGCAAAACGCACCGTATCGCCGTACCGGTTCACCGCCTTATCCATCACGCGTCGCACATCAATCCCATCGGCGCGTATATCCGCAATCCGCGCTGCCAACCGCATGCAACCGAATTCCCGCATCGCATCCACAGGCGTGATCGATCCGTATTCCGTCATGTACCGCAATATCATTTCTTTCTGGTTCAACTTAATACACCGCCAATCAATAGAATTGGAAGCCCGATCATCCCCATCAGTGTCATAATTGTTAACCATGCGTCTCTGTTTCTATGTTTGATTTCTCTTGAAACAGTTTTGCACATAAACGCAAACGCGCATATATACTCGACAACAAGCGGAGTCGCCACCATCGCGAATCCTATATACATCATCGCATTCATCCATCATCCCTCTTTCTATGTTTCCACCGAAACACCATCATATGTGCCACCTTCCGATTTCGCATCCGTTTGAACGGAATTTTCGCGCCGCATTGCATCAACCGTTTCCACAACCGCCGCCGTCGTTTTTCATCGCGCACATATTCCGCATGCGCCCGTTTGTTCATCTCTCTGCCTCCTCAACCATTTTGTTGACATCCGCAAAATGCTGATCCATCACGTTAAATAACCGTCCAACATTTCGTTTTTCGATTTCTCATAGAATTCTTTCTGCACCTCGAAACCGTATGCACTTCTCCCAAGTTCCACAGCCGCGCGTAATGTCGAACCCGATCCGCAACACGGATCAATCACAACATCGCCCGGATCGGTGAATATTTCAATCAGCCGTTTCAGCACATTCACGGGTTTCTGCGTCGGGTGAATTTTCGGATAGATCTTTCCCGGATCACGTTTCCATTCGAAATAATTAAAAACCATTTTCCCGCCGTTTCTAAATTTCGGCAACTTATCCCGGTACAAAACAACCGCATATTCCATCGCGCCCACGATCTTCATATTCGCCTTCAAAACCTGTGCGCTATAGTTTTTCGTGAAGAATATCGGATAACCCTTATTAAACCCGTATTCCTTCCCCAATTCCATCAATGGTTGCATCTGATCAAACGCACAAAATATGATCATCGCCGGGGCTTGTCCCTTCTCCTTCGGTTCTTTCTTCAATAACCGACTACAAAAATGCATGTATTCCGCAATTTTAAACTGTCCATCGTTCCGAAAGAACGCCGATTTCGCCTTATCACTCTCTCCGTTCCTATTGTCGCCGCCCTTATACCACATCGGATTCGATCCATACGCATTGTCACCGATGTTGTACGGAATATCAGC
>JAZRWX010000062.1:0-2130 GCA_045599905.1 Acutalibacteraceae bacterium | reverse complement strand
TGAAAAAGTCTTCCAACCGACTGAAAACGTCCTTTGAAACCAACAATATGTTCCGGGAAGTTTTCGCGAACCATCGGGAACTGTGCATTTTGACGCCGGACGATACCGTTCGTCTGCAACAGGCGCTGCTTGAAATCATGGACGATCTCGACGCGGCTTTCCGAAAATACGGTCTGACCTATTTTCTTGCCGGCGGAAGTGCGCTGGGCGCCGTCCGTCACAACGGATTCATCCCGTGGGATGACGACATGGACATTGTCATGCCGCGCCGGGACTATGATCGCTTAAACGAAATATTACAGCAAGAATACCCCGGTCGATACTGGGTGCAGGACGTTCGCACCAGTGACCGGTACGACGTCAACTCAGCCAAAGTCCGCAAAGCGGGGACCGTCTGCGCCGAACTGTTTGAAAGCGAGCCGGAAAAAGCCGGCGTATTCATTGACGTTTATCCGCTGGAAAACGTATATGAAAACCGTGTGCTGAAAAAACTGCACGGCTGGTTCGGAGAGTTTTTACTGTTGGTCTGTTCCTGCGTGCGGATGCGGAAGAATCAATCGCTGATCCTGCCGTATCTGACCCGGAAAGAACAGATCGCCACCGTGCGGCGCAAGGTGCGTCTGGGGCGGCTGTTTTCGTTCCTTCCGCTGCGCGTCTGGTTAAGGATCACCGAACGGACGCTGTCCCGCTGTAAAAACGAAACCGGCCGGTTCGTATCCATCCCCAGCGGACGGAAGCATTATTTCGGTGAAATGTACACCCGCGCGTCATTCTTTCCGCCCAAAGAGGTTTCGTTCGGAACGCACCGTTATTTTGTGATGAACGAGCCGGACGAATATCTGACCAAGCTGTACGGGGACGGTTACATGACGCCCCCTGCCGAAGGCGGCCGGGAACGGCACGCCGTCCGAAAATTCGAATTACCCTGATACGTAGAGTTTCCCGCCCGACGGGGAACTCTTTTTTTACAGACTTTCGCAGTCGCAGCGGATCATGACGGTTCCCGTTCCGAAGAAATAATCCGACGTGATCTCAAACGGTTTTTTGTTCATCACGGCGCGGACGAAGCCGGAATGGGGATTCCAGATCTCGCAGGTAATGCTGTAATGACCGGGCAGCAGCTGCGGATGATGCAGGGTCATGCACAGTTTGTGCTGACCGAGTTCGTTATTCAGAATAAAGTTCTGTCCCTGACGGTCAGACCCGTAGATCTCCCGTCCCTCGTTATCAAAAACCGTCACGGCACAGGTCAGTACCTCCGCCGGTGTTTTGACCTCGTAATTGGCGTATATCATAATATCGTCGCCGGGTTCGAAAACCGTCTGCACGTTTCCGGCGGAATCCTTGATCTGGGCCTTGGTCGGATGAAGCATATCGTCCTTGGTCAGGATCAGATCGGCGTTTTCGGCGCGGCGCAGCGCATTTTCGGCACGGCGTTCGGCTTTCAGATAATCCTGATACTGCTGAACGACGGCACCCGTTTCACCCTGCCCGGCGATCTGTCCGTCACGGATCCAGACGCAGGAGGAGCAAAACGCCTTGATGGTCGAAAGGTCATGGCTGACGAACAAAATGGTCTTGCCCTGCTTGCGGAATTCTTCCATTTTTTCAAGACACTTCAACTTGAACGACGTGTCGCCGACCGCCAGAACCTCGTCCACGATAAGGATATCGGGGTCCAGATTCGCGCTGACGGCAAAGCCCAGCCGCGATTTCATACCGCTGGAATAGGTACGCACCGGTTGGTCAACGTACTTGCCGATATCGGCAAAACGCAGAATGTCATCCATCCGCGCATCGATATCCGCCCGGGACAGGCCGATGGTCCGGCCCTTGATATACACGTTTTCACGGCCGGTCAGTTCCTTGTCGAAACCGGAAGTCAGTTCCAGCATGGCAACGATCCTGCCGTCGGTTTCGATACTGCCGGACGATTTCTGCGAAACGCCGGTGATCAGTTTCAGCAGGGTCGATTTACCGTGACCGTTCTTGCCGATGATGCCGACCGTTTCCCCTTTGCCGATGGTCAAATTGATATCTTTCAGCGCGTAAAACTCTTTGAACGGGACCCGTTTGCTGAATGCGTAAAGTACCCTGTACCACGGACGTTTATAGATTTTATAAACCTTT
>JAZRWX010000061.1:0-13859 GCA_045599905.1 Acutalibacteraceae bacterium | reverse complement strand
TTTCGTTTGTTCTGGTTTTTTTCTTTATAAAAAAACTTCTTATGCGTCATTTTCGGCAAAGCCGACAATCAAATATATTAAGAGACTATTGGGCTTATATGTCATTTGGTCAATAATATATTTGCCTCTTTCTTTCAAAGTGATTTTATCCGAAAGGAAAGGCGTATTACCGAGTATAATATCATATTGTCAGAGATTTATTTTTTCGGGTAGCTATGGTCATTTATGGTATATTCCCGCAACGATTTTTTCTGTCGCATTAATTTCCTTTTTGTTGAGTAAAAAGGTATCGGTTCGTTCGATATTTTTGTTTTCTGTAATGTTTTATATTGTGGGATTATTGACTGATTCGTGGTTTGGCTTGATTGCTCCTTTTCAAAGTCGGATTCCATTGATGTGGAACGTTTTTCGGCAAATAGAACAAATAATGGTGACAACACGGAATGGTTTGTTTGATGGATTCCTTTTTGTAAGCATCGGAATGGGCTTTGCATTTTACGGAATAAACCTTTCAAAAAAAGTTTCGGCAATTGGCCTTGCTGCTTCATTGGTTTTTTTGTGTATCGAGGTTTCTTTTTTAGATTATTTACATTTTGTTAGGCGCGGTGATGTATATATATGCTTGGTCTTTGTGGTCTATTTTGGGTTTTCATTAGTCAGTCAACTTGAATTATCCGCCACATCTTTGATTTGCCTAAAATTGCGAATGATGAGTTCATTAATTTATTTCGGTCATATGTGGGCACGGGCAGTTGCAAGTACTTTATTGCGTTTTGTCAACGGGCATCTCATAGAAACACCGGTATATTTTGTGTTAGTTTTAGTAATTGCGGTTTGTGCCGGAATAATCATTATTTGGTTATCGGAGAAAGAAAAATTTAAGTGGCTTAAAAAGATATATTAATACGTGTGAATGGTTATTGGATACAAGCATAATTTTATATGAGTTTGTTGAAATTGTTTTTAAAGGCGTCTGACCGGCCTGATGTGCTTGAACCCACGATCCTATGAGATCATGCCGGAGTATGGCTGCAATAGGAAATCGCGTACGAACAAAACCCCTTGCTCAATTCTATGTTGAGCAAGGGGTTTGAGTTTTGAACCGATAGGATTCTTTTGGCGCATGATGTAAGATCAAGTTTCAAAAAATCAAATTATTCATCAAACAGTGAATTATATAAGTTGTTGCGATCGATCCCTTCGGATAATGATTTCTTATCCAGCTTTTTGGCACCGACGATCAACAGGAACGTTGTTCGGAAAAAGTAAACCACCATACCGATCGGTAAAAGATATTTATGCTTTTTATAGAAGGGTCTCCACCGGCAAATTTTCTGTATATATCTGAAAAAAAGGTTTGATATAACACCGCTTTTCCGTCCGCTGATGACGATCCTTTGCTGAACTCTGGCAGGGTCTTTTAAGCCGAAGTTACCGCTTTTGATAATGTCGTTTAGCAGCAATTCGGCTGTCAGACTGTCAAAGTCACAGAACCAGTCTTTTTCGGGCATTCCGAGATAATCCGAGGCGGCCTTGCTGAATGCCTTTGCCATATTGGTCAGTTTGAATTGTTTGAGAACGGGTTCTAATTCATTATGATATTCTTCGTTCGAAACGGAATCTGCGAAGACGGCCCAGTCACAAAAATGTCTCAATCCGATTCCTTCACCGTCTCTCATGTGACGTCTTAAATGCAAAAGCATGGTGATCGCGTGAGATACCTTGCCGGGAATGACGATTTCTCCGAGTTCGGTCGGCACTTTCCGGGAAGACAGCAGAACGTTCTGCATATAGTCTTTTACGGTTGAATCGGTGTCTTTTGCTTCGGTGATGCCGATATGCATTTCGTAAATTTGTTTTCCCTTATAAAAGGCAACGTGAAAATCATGTATTTGCTTTTTGTCGGCGCAGGTGAATCCCGACTTGTTAAGCAGATCCATGGTTGCTTCCGCATCTTTTTCGGCAACTAAAAAGTCAATATCGCCCATTTGACGCAAATTCGGCTTTTTATAGTAATATGCGGAAGAAAATCCCTTGATCGTACAGTAAGAAATCGAATTGGCGTTTAATAATTTATCCAATTCAACGTTTGCGTATAATTGTTTGAGGTTATTGCCGATCACGGAAAATGAATACTTTTCCCATTCGGCGTAATTTTCCTTGTTTTTTTCAGCAACGCTGCGCGGAATACTTTCAAAAGCGTGTGCAATAACGGTCTGTTTCACCGCTTCGTTGAACAAAGCGGAAAAATCGACCTGATCAAAGTCAACGGTGATTTCGCTTCCGAACAGGGAATTGCCCAATAATTGTAACAGGGCATCGGTCTGGATATCGGCCGTATGTTTCATTTCATCACTTCCGGGTTATATTTTCATTGATCCGAAGACGGCGGAAATGCTGCCGCCGCTTAATTGTGGATATTATATCATAATATTGCTTAAATGTCCATAGGAATGCGATCAAAATGTGTTCTTAACGGCAAGAAAAAACAGGAACCATCGAAACTGCTGCGGCAGTTTCGGCGGTTCCTGAAAAATTTTCTTAATACGCCTTGCCCCAATAGAGCATGTGTTTGGCGGGTTTTCCGCAGCAGACGCAGGTGTCGGAAAGATGTTCCTCGCCCTCGAACGGAATACAGCGGGACGTTACGCCGACTTCCTCTTTCAGGCGGTCTTCACATTCACGGTCACCGCACCACATCGCACGGATAAAGCCGGGTTTGTTATCGGCGATATCTTTCATTTCTTCCAGCGTGTGCGCGTCAAAGGTCATTTGTGCGCGGCGTTCCAAAGCACGGTTGTAAAGTCCTTCCTGCACCGCATTCAAAAGACGCGGAATTTCGGTTTCCAGTTCATCAAGAGATACGACCGTCTTTTCGTAATTGTCGCGGCGGACGATCACGCAAGTGTTGTTTTCAATGTCACGCGGCCCGATTTCCAGACGAAGCGGCACGCCCTTCATTTCATGTTCGGCGAACTTCCATCCGGGGGACTGGTCACGGTCGTCTAGTTTGGCACGGCACAGTTTGCCGACCTTTTCGTACAGTTCGGTCGCTTTTTCCATAACACCCGGTTTGTGCGAAGCGATCGGTACCACGACCAACTGGGTCGGCGCAATGGCGGGCGGCAGAGCCAGACCGTTGTTGTCACCGTGGGTCATGATGACTGCACCGATCAGACGGGTGGTCGTTCCCCACGAGGTCTGGAACGGATAGGACAGTTTATTTTCCTTATCGGTAAACTGCACTTCAAACGCGCGGGAGAATCCGTCCCCGAAATAGTGGGAAGTACCGCTTTGCAGTGCCTTGCCGTCGTGCATCAGCGCTTCAATGGTATAGGTCGCTTCCGCGCCGGCAAACCGTTCTTTTTCGGTCTTCTGACCGCGGATGACCGGCATTGCCAGAACCTTTTCGGCAAAGTCGGCATAGATGTTCAGCATCTGGATCGTTTCGGCTTTGGCTTCCTCCGGCGTGGCGTGCAGAGTGTGACCTTCCTGCCACAAAAACTCACGGGAGCGCAGGAACGGACGGGTCGTCTTTTCCCAGCGCACGACACTGCACCACTGGTTGTAAAGTTTGGGTAGATCGCGGTAGGAATGTACCACGTTCTTGAAATGATCGCAGAACAGCGTTTCACTGGTCGGACGTACGCAAAGGCGTTCTTCCAGTTCTTCTTCACCGCCGTGGGTCACCCACGCGACTTCGGGCGCGAACCCTTCAACGTGATCCTTTTCTTTTTGCAGCAGACTTTCCGGAATGAAGAGCGGCATATACACGTTTTCATGACCGGTCGCCTTGAACATGGCGTCCATCTGCCGTTGTATATTTTCCCAAATGGCATAGCCGTACGGGCGGATGATCATACATCCCTTGACCGAAGCGTAGTCGATCAGTTCCGCTTTCAGGCAGACGTCGGTATACCATTTCGCGAAATCTTCCTCCATGGAAGTAATATTTTTTACCATTTTTTCATTAGCCATAATAATCACCGCATAATATTATATATCAGAAGAAGCGGTTTTGCAAGATTTTTTCACTTTCACCTGAAAATTTCAGAAAAAAGACAAAAAATCATTGACAAAATCACTTTTTGAACATATTATGATTAAAGAATATTTTTTTGGAGGATTCAGTATGATACTGGAAAAAATAACAAAAATCCTGGCGGAACAGTTGGACGTTGACGAAGAAACCATCAACGCCGATACCCGTATTGCGGAAGATCTGAATGCGGACAGTCTGGACGTTGTCGAATTGCTGATGGCTGTTGAATCGGAATTTGATCTTGAAATTCCGGATGAGGCGATCGAATCATTGAAAACGGTCGGCGATGTTGTGGATTACATTCAGGAACACGCTGAATAAAGAAACACCGTATGATCCGCCGGAACGGCGGATCTTTTTTTGAAAGAGGGAAAAAACCGTGCTTTTGGCCGAACAGATCCGAAAACAGTTAAAAAGACAGATGCCGGTTACCGTGCTGGAAACGGTCGGCTCGACCAATGCTCTGGCGCATGAAGCGGCCAAAGCGGGCGCGGTTTCCGGAACGGTCGTCGCGGCGTTGCGCCAAACCGCCGGCAGAGGTCGGCTGGGACGCACGTTCTTTTCTCCCGACGGCGGGTTGTATATGAGCGTAGTCCTGCGGCCCGAAATCGACCCCCGGGCGGTGCTGTCGGTCACAACGGCGGCGGCAACGGCGGTCTGCCGCGCGTTGGACGGCTTTTGCGATACACGCCCCACGATCAAATGGGTCAATGATATTTATCTTGCCGACCGCAAGGTCTGCGGCATTCTGACCGAGGGCGCCTTTTTGCCCGAAACGGGAAAACTGGATTACGCGGTGCTGGGGATCGGGCTGAATCTGACTGAGCCGGCGGACGGCTATCCTGCTGATATTGCCGACCGTGCCGGTGCGATTTTCGGAAAAGAATCGGTTTCCGAAGAACAAAAGGCGGCAGTGGCCGCGGCAATACTTAATGAATTTTTCGCGCTGTACCGGGATGACGGTATCCAAAACGGCCTGGACGAATACCGCCGCCGTTCTTATCTGGACGGCAAAACGGTCACTTATGACCGGAACGGGCAGACGCATACGTGTAAGGTCGTCGGGGTGGATGATAACGTGCGGCTTGTTTTAGAAGAAAACGGAAAAAGAATTTTAATGGAAGCAGGGGAAGTTTCCGTATGCGTGAACAAGTGAACAGCAGAGTAACGAATGCGGTTTTGACGGCGGTTTTTTCGGCGGTTATTGCCGTTTGTTCCTGGATTTCCTTTATGACGCCATGGGGAATTTCCTTTACGCTGCAAACCTTTGCGGTGGCTTTGTGCGGGTACTTTTTAGGTTTCAAACGAGGCACGGCGGCGGTTGCGGTCTATTTGTTGATCGGATTGATCGGGCTTCCGGTTTTTGCCGGATTTAACGGTGGTTTCGGTGCCTTTATGGGGCCGACGGGCGGTTTTTTGTACGGCTTTTTGCCTTTTGTGTTTTTGTGCAGTCTGCGCTTCAAAAGAAGGTGGATATCCCGGGTGCTTTCGGCAGTCGGATTGGCGGTTTGCTATCTGTGCGGCACGGTGCATTTCTGCTTGATGACGGGTAGCAAATTCGCAGCGGCTTTAATGCTGACGGTTGCACCGTATGTCGCCAAAGACGTGGTTTCGATCGTGATGGCAAAATTGATTGCCGATCGGATGCGTAAACAGTTTTCGATTTGATATTAACTTTAAAAAACGGACACGGTTTTTACCGTGTCCGTTTTGCTTTGTTTTAACCGATCTTCGGCAAACTTGCCGCGGCGACCGACTGACCGACGCGGCGGCTTTTTTCGTCCGGAATGTGCAGGACGATTTTTTCCGCCAGTTCGGGGTATTCTTTTTGCAGAACTTCGTTGGCGCGTGCAAGCACTAATGTGCCGCCCTCACCGCTGGTCACACGACCCATGATGATGACGTGTCTGATATCATAGAACATGGCATAATAGGCAATGGCGTAACCGAAGTATACACCGATGGTATCATAGATCTTCGCGGCACGTTCGTCGCCGTCCGCCATCAGTTTCTGAACGACTTTCAGTTTTTCTGCGGGGGACAGTTTTTCATCCAGTTCGATCCCGGCGGCAGGGGCCAGTTTGATCACGCTGTCCTGTGAAAAATATTTCACGCCGCAGCCGTAATCGCCCGACCATTCGTCCACCATCGCGTCTTTGCAGAAATCGACCGGCACGAAGGCCAGTTCGTTCAGCCAGCCGGTGATATTGCCCTGACCGTCTACGTAACCGGCGGCTTCACTAGTACCCATGGCAACACCCAAAACGTTATTGTCGCCCAGATCCATCGCACCTGCCAGCGCGGTCACGTCACCGTCGTTGGCAACTTCGATCGGCACGTCGCCGATTTCTTTCGCAACGTCCAGATACATCGTTTTGACGCGGCGCTCGAAGTCTTCGTCCGAAACCTTGATAAACAGGGAAGCGACCATGATCTTGTTGTCAATGTAAACCCCGGCGGAAGAAACGCCGATGGCATCGACCCGCGGCATTTTGGAAGCGGCGGTCTTCATGGCGTCTAAAATGCCCTGATAATGGTATTCGGGGTCGGTCTGCAATTTCGGGAACCAGACGACCTCTTCCGAATAGACCGTCTCACCGTCTACCACGGCGCTGACCTTGCGGTCACTGCCGCCCGCGTCAAATCCAATACGGCATCCGTCCAGATGACGGCCGACCGGATCGGCGGTCTGGTTGGCTTTCGGCGCGTTTTTCGCGTCGGCGATGTAGTCAACAACGAAATCGGTTTCATATACGCGCGCCATGAAATCGGCGTCGAATTCACGCGCACCGCCCTTTTGATAAGCGGCGGCAAGATCCTCATAAATCAGTTTGGAACCGGAAACGGTGATTTTATAACCGCCGTAGACCCACAGCAGGGTCTTGACGATTCGTTCAACGACGTTGTAGTTTTCGTCGTCGTGTCCGGTGTTTTCGGGGAAAATATCCAGCGCGTAGGTCGCAACGTAACCCTTGTTACGGGTAACGGCGATCACGACCGGTGTGCCGCCGACTGCGGCGACGGCTTTTTTATAATCGGCAACGACCTTTGCCATGGGCAGAAATTGCGGATCTAATACAGCGGGGATCATAATAAACTTCCTTTCTTAAACGGGTTTGTATTCGGTCAGAAGCGCGGCGGCGTCTTCGTCAAGGATAAAGGTGACGTCCGGATGCACCTGCAAAAGCGATGCCTGGCAGTAAGGAGTGATTTCTCCTTCCAGAGCGTCCTTGATCGCCTGTGCCTTTTTCGGGCCGTTGGCGACCAGCAGGATCTTTTTGGCTTTCATAATGGTGCCCAGTCCCATGGTCAGCGCGGCGCGCGGAACGTCGTCAATGCTGGCGAACAGACGGGAATTGGCTTCGATCGTGCTTTCTGTCAGTTCAACACGGTGGGTGCCGCGGATGAAATCCCTGCCCGGTTCGTTAAAGGCAATGTGACCGTTGTTGCCGATGCCCAGCAACTGCATATCAATGCCGCCGATCGAGGCGATCTCTTCATCGTAGGCGGCGCATTCAGTCTGCCAGTCTTTCGCAAGACCGTTCAGCACGTGGGTGTTTGCCATGTCGATATTGATGTGATTGAACAGATATTTATTCATGAAATAACGGTAGGACTGATCGTTTTCCGGTGCGATCGGATAATATTCATCCAGATTATAGGTGGTCACGCCCGAAAAGTCCACCGCGCCATCTTTATTCAGGCGGATCAGTTCATCGTACAGACCGATCGGGGAAGTGCCGGTCGCCAGTCCCAGAACATACTGCGGATTGGCGGCAACGTCGCCCGCCATGATCATTGCGGCCTTTTTGGAAAGGGCTTCGTAACTGCCGGCCACGAAAACCTTGATCCCGTTTTTCTTGCCGTTTGAATAAGCTTTTACCTCGTTTGCGTTCATAATAAAAAACCTCCGAAAAATAATTTTAAGTTATTATACGTTGCGCCGCGGTTGCCGTCAAGCAAATTGACTTGACTTTTTTCTGTCAACCGTTTGTTGCTGCGGAAAAACGGACCGTGCCGCCCAAAAACGTTTTGCGGACGTTGAACCGGTCGTCACAGATCATCATGTCGGCACGCTTTCCGATTTCCAGCGAGCCGATCTCATTGTCTTCACCGAGGGCTTTTGCCGGATTCAGGGAAGCGCAGGCAACGGCTTCGGCAACCGAAAGTTCGGTATTGTCATACAGATTGCGTACCGCCTCGTTCAGTTTCAGTACGCTTCCGGCGATCGTTCCGTCTTCCAGCAGGCACTGAATACCGGTCTTTTTGACCGGCTGACCGCCCAGACTGTAATCACCGTCGGGCATTCCGCCGGCACGCATACAGTCGGTGATCAGGCAGAGTTTGCCCGGTTTCAGCCGCGCGACCAGATCAAACAGACCTTTATTGACGTGAAACGTGTCAGCGATCAGTTCACAGGACACGTTCCGTGCACTTAACGCCGCGCCGACCACGCCGGGGTTGCGGTGCATCAGCGCCGTCATGGCGTTGAACAGGTGGGTCGTATGGCGGACACCGGCTTTGATGCCGGCATTGGCGTCGTCAAAGTTTGCGCCGGTATGGCCCATGGAAACCAGTACGCGTCCGTCGTTGTAAACTTTTTCAATACATTCCGTGCCGCCGTCCATTTCGGGCGCTACCGTAAAGACCTTGATGATATCGGCGTTATCGAGAATAAAACCGGCATCGGGGCGCAGGATGTGTTCTTCGCTTTGCGCGCCTTTTTTGGAAGGATTGATAAACGGCCCTTCGCAGTTGATGCCCAGTACTCTGGCACCGTAATATTCTTTGTCGGAGCGAACCTCACGCGCCACGTCAAACGCGCGCAGAATTTCCGCTTTGGAAACGGTCATGGTGGTCGGACACCACGCGGTCACACCGTTTTCAATAATGCCGGCGGCCATTTTTTTAACACCGTCGGTTTTGCCGTCCGACGCATCTTCCCCCAAATATCCGTGGATGTGCATATCCACAAGACCGGGGCAGACCAGCGCGCCGTCCGCGTCGATGACCTCGTATGCGGAAAGATCGGTATCCGCCGCATCACGGATCTCACGGATCGTGTCGTCAAAGATGATCACTTGATTGGTGACGACTTCGTCCGGCAGGACCAACCTGCCGTTTACGATACATTTCATGTAAATGCCTCCTGCTATGAAAATAGGAAATAAAAACTTTCCCTTATACATATTTATTATATAACCGTAAAAAATAAAATGCAAGTCGAAAAGCGCGAAAAAATCAAAAAAATTTTACCGTTCGCAACGGTGGGTTGACAGAAATAAGTCAAGTCTGATTGCTTGACGAAACCGGGTTTGTAAAGTAAAATTACATCAGCAGCAAAAACTTTTGCCAAAGTTTTCCAATAACTGATACGGGGGAAAAATTATGACATTGGGCCAAAAAATAGCAATCCTTCGCCAATCCGTACAACTTTCGCAGGAACAGCTGGCGGAACAGGTGGACGTTTCACGGCAGTCGGTTTCCAAATGGGAATCGGATCAAAGCGTGCCGGAAGTTTCCAAGATATTACAGCTTTCGACCCTTTTTAATGTAACGACCGACGATCTTCTGCGGGATGAGATCCCGCTGGAACCGACCTATACCGAAGCGCTGTTCCGCCCGACCGAATCGGTCACCTTCAACGGAAAATATTTCGGCACGGACGGTTTCCGTGGGGAGTCGAACGTCGGGCTGACAGCCGAACACGCTTTTAAGATCGGACGTTTTCTCGGCTGGTACTTTACCCGGCAGAAATCGGCGGGGGACAGTCACCCGAAAGCACGCATCGTCATCGGAAAAGATACCCGCCGTTCCAGTTATATGCTGGAATACGCGTTGGCGGCAGGCGCTACGGCAAGCGGCGCGGACGTTTATATTCTGCACGTGATCACAACGCCGGGCGTGGCGTATATCACCCGTCAGGAACAGTTTGACTGCGGCGTGATGATCTCGGCTTCGCATAACCCGTATTACGATAACGGGATCAAACTGCTCAACCGTTTGGGCGAAAAAATGGAAGACCATACCCTTTCGTTGGTCGAAGCGTATTTAGACGGTGAACTGGATAAATTAAAGGTCGATGCCGACGATCTGCCGCTGGCAACGCGGGATAAGATCGGTCGGGTCATCGATTATTACGCCGGCAGAAACCGTTACGTCGGATATCTGATCTCGGTGGCGACCAACGCGTTCCGGAATCTTGATATCGCGCTGGACTGTGCCAACGGTGCTTCGTGGATGATCGCCCGCTCGGTTTTCGAGGCGCTGGGCGCGCATATCCACGTCATCAACGACAGCCCGGACGGTTTGAATATCAACGAACAGGCGGGTTCCACCCACATCGGCGCTTTGCGGAAATACGTCCGTGAAAATCATCTGGACGTCGGGTTTGCCTTTGACGGCGACGCCGACCGTTGTATCGCGGTCGATGAAAAGGGCAACATTGTCAACGGCGATCATATCATGTTCATTCTCGGCCGCCGCCTGCAAAGCAAGGGCTTACTGCCCGGCAATACCGTGGTGACGACCATCATGTCCAATATGGGACTTTATAAGGCGCTGAATGACGCCGGTATGCGTTACGAGCAGACCACGGTCGGCGACCGTTTTGTTTATGAAAATATGGCGCAGAACGGCTATACCGTCGGCGGGGAGCAGTCGGGGCATATCATATTGCGAAAATACGCTTCGACCGGTGACGGTGTTCTGACCGCGATCATGTTGACCGAAGAGATCATCGACCGTAAAATGTCGCTTTCCAAACTGGCGGCGCCGGTCACGATGTATCCGCAGCATATCTGCAATGTCACGGTGAACGATAAGGCCGCCGTGACCGGAAACGAACAGGTGCAGTCCCTGGTAAAGAAAATCGGGGAAGAACTGGGCGAAAACGGCCGCATTCTTTTGCGCGAAAGCGGTACCGAGCCGGTCATCCGGATCATGGTGGAAAGTGACAGTCAGAAGGTCTGCGAGCAGTATACCGCGCAAGTGGCGGCGCTGATCGACGAACTGGGGCTTGCCCGTAAAAAGGAGAAATAACATGGACATTACCAACGCGGCACTGTTTGACACGACCAAAACCATTGCCGCCGAACTGTTCGCGCCATCGGCACTGCCGTATGAGATCCTGCCGGAAATCGGCGATTTCATTCTGAAAATCGGGCCGACGCTGGACCCCGACCGTTTTTGCCGGCGTGGGGAAAACGTCTGGATCGCCAAAAGCGCGAAACTGGCACCGACCGCGACGCTTAACGGACCGTGTATTATTGACGAGGAGACCGAAGTCCGTCCCGGCGCGTTTATCCGTGGAAACGTACTGGTCGGCAAAAACGCGGTGGTCGGCAATTCGACCGAACTGAAAAACGTGATTCTGTTCGATAACGTGCAGGTACCGCATTATAATTATGTAGGCGATTCCGTTTTGGGTTATAAATCGCACCTGGGCGCGGCGGCGCTGACCTCCAACGTCAAGTCGGACAAAAAGACCGTGGTGATCAAGGACGGCGAGCGGCATTACGCGACCGGCCGCAAAAAAGTCGGCGCGTTTTTGGGTGATTTTGTCGAGGTCGGCTGCGGCAGTGTGCTGAATCCGGGTACGGTGATCGGGCGGAACAGCAACATTTATCCGCTGACGTCGGTACGCGGATGCGTTCCGCCGGACAGCATCTGCAAAAAGACGGACGTGATCGTTCCGAAACAGAAATAATAAAACGGGTGGATCGGAAAGATCCACCCGTTTTGTCATAGAAATATTTTCTTTATTTTTTCAAGGTCACGGTCGGTAAGGTAAAAATGTTTTTTCAGGAAATTCGCCGTTTTTTCCGCCAGCGTATCTCCCCGACAGGCGTTCAGCAGTTGTTTCATCCGGACGTACGGCTCGAAATTCTGCGAACGGATCTGCTGGATCGAAATGGAAGTGTATTCGTAATCGAAATCAAGGTCTTTTTCCGACATTCCCAACAGCGCACCGACCAGAAACGCCAGCGTTCCCGTGCGGTCGGCACCGCCCCAGCAATGATAATAGATCGGGTAATTTTCCGGGTCGCCCAGCAGTTTGAAAATATCGTGCCATTGGCGGCGGTTTTCTTCCTCGAAAATGCTGTCGTACGGACCGATCGGAATCAGAACCCGCCGGATGCCGTACAGCGGCAGGATCGGATATTCGACCGTTCCGATCGACTCGCCGCGCAGGTCGAGATCGGTCTTGATCCCAAGTGCCTGCAATCGGCGAATACCGGCTTCTTCAATGTGCAGATGCCGTTCAAACTCACCGCCGCGGTAGAACAGTCCCTGCCGGATGGTATTTTTGCCGGCTTTCCATCCGCCGAGATCACGCACGTTGGAATTTCCCTCAACCAGAATACAGCGCGGCGCGGTGGCTTTGGTTTTGAAATGCCGGATTTCGGAACGGCGGCCTTCGTGCTGTACGCAGTAATAGTACCGGGTTCCGATTTTCAGATTCCACACGTCGGCGTATGTGCTGTCGGTCGCGACAACGGTCGGGTCGGACAGATCCCGTTTTTCGGAAACCAGTACGAAAAAGGAACCGCCGCGCAGATCGTCAGGCGTATCGTGGTCTTCTTCAAACCGCCATTCGATACGGACGGGGGCGGGAACCGACCGTTCCGCTTCGTTGCAGTTTTCCATATCGTACCATTGATAGGTCACGCTGCTGTCGGCTTTGCGGCGGCGCTCAAATTCTTTACGTGTCCGGAACAGTTCCTGTGCCGGGATCGCCAGTGAAACGGTCGCTCCGTTTTCGGGGGAAATAAGGGTCAGCATATTGCACCTCTTTCAGAGAAATCAATCGAAATCATCATATGTAGTGTCCGAAAAAAACGGACTGTGGTACCGATCAGATATTCCGACTTCTTTATTATAACATATCGGCCGGCGTTTTTCCACAGATATTCTTCCGTATGCGGAATGAAATTTCAAACAGCATACCATTTTCTGGGTGAAATGTCAAATTGCCCAATCGGATGCGTTCCGGCAGGAAAAAAATCGTCGAATTATCGAAAATAATTATGGCGCAACGGCTTGACAAATCCGGGTGGTTGTGCGATAATAATTACAGTATTTTTTGTGGTTCTTGTAACTGACGGATATATGCAGAGCACTGCAAGGGAGCAAGAGCGTTATGGATATTTTCAAGCCGACCGTCTGGGCACAGTTAGAGTGTACGCTTTAACTGCGCCTTTTTTTATTTTCAACACGTGAAGAAAGGAAAATGCAGTATGAAAAAAGTCGGAATTATCATGGGAAGTGACAGCGATCTGCCGATCGTTCAGAAGGCGATCGATACGTTGAAAGAATTCGGTGTGCCGTACGAAGCACATATATTTTCCGCGCACAGAACACCCGCAGAAGCGGCGAATTTCGCGAAGAACGCCGCCGATAACGGATTCGGTGTGCTGATCGCGGCCGCCGGTATGGCAGCGCACCTCGCCGGGGCGATCGCGGCGCAAACGGTACTGCCCGTAATCGGGATCCCCTGCAAATCCACCACACTCGACGGCATTGATTCCCTGCTGTCAACCGTACAAATGCCTTCCGGAATCCCGGTCGCGACGGTTGCCATCAACGGGGGAGTCAATGCCGCTTTGCTTTCTGTCCAGATCCTGGCTTTGTCGGACAGCGACCTTGCCGAAAAACTTTTGTGCAAACGCAAATCCGGTCACGATAACGTTGTTAAAAAAGATGCTGAAATCGCATCACAATTATAATTTTCAAAGGAGTAATGAAAAATGGAAAAGGTCTACACAGGTAAAACAAAGGATGTATTTGCACTGGAAAACGGAAACTATCTGCTGAA
>JAZRWX010000060.1:0-8424 GCA_045599905.1 Acutalibacteraceae bacterium | reverse complement strand
GATAAATACTTAACATCCCGTCCAGTTTGGCGACCAGTTCACGGGTCTTCTTTGGCGTGATGAATTTTGCCGACCGCACGGCGTCTGCCAGCAGGTAGACCTCCGGCAGTTCCAGATCCCGTGCGCCCAAAAAGAAGCCGGCGCGCGGGGAGCGGGTCTTGATGATATCGTACCCGAAATCGATCAGCTGTTCAATATCATCATAAATGGATTTGCGTTCGGCTGTCACGCCGCGTTCCGCCAGTTTTTCGCAAAGTTCCGCGGCATTGAGCGGATGGTCTTCGTCGGTGTGCTTCTGCAAAATGTCGATCAAATGCAGAATTTTTACTTTTTGGCCGTATCGCGGTGCCATTCGTCCACCTTCTTTTCAAATTCTTCTGCGGTGTAAAAAGTATTAATCAAATCCAGGAAAACGTTAGAGGAAAGTCCTTGCGGCAGGGAAAGAAACCGGGACAGTTCCGCCCGTTTCGCGGCACTGCCGGTCCTGCCCGAAAGACCCATGAAAAACAGGTCGTTTTTGGTGATCTTCCGGCTTTTTTCAGCCGTGCGGCAACTCAGTACGCCGCTTTTGCGGAAGGCCTCTTCCAAAATCTGCGGCGTCATGCCCTCGACCCCTAAAAAACCTTCTTTGGACGGGGTGTTTTTGCGTTTTTCCCGTCCTTTTAATTGTGGGATATAGACGTTGGTGATCTGCCCGTCGGCACAGATGTTTTTCAGATAATTGCGGATTTGCTGGCCGGCGTGGTCGCTGTCGGTCAGAATGATGATGCCGCGCTTTTCGGCAAGTTCACGAATCAGTTTCCGTTTTTCGACGTCTTTGAAAATGCCGAATCCGTCGGTGACAAGAATGGTGGCGTCCACCAGGTTTTCCAGTGTGATCTTGTCATATTTTCCTTCGACGATGACCGCCTCGCTCAGCCGGATCATATATTCTGCCCTTTCGCGAGAATAAAGCACAGTCGGACGATCAGTTCTTCCAATACGGTGCGTTCGTCACCGCCGAAACTTTTCAGCGCGTGATCCGCTTCTGTCAGCGCGTCAAAACTTAATGCCAGTTTGTTGTTATCGAATTTCGGCAGTTGCCGCGCGGCACGCTCCAACAGAAATTCTTTATTCTTATAACCGAATGCGGCGGCAACTTCGCCGAGCGGCACGTCGCTTTTCCGGGCGGCGGCCATACGGTAAATATCAATATAAGCGGCAGTAACGGTCGAAAGAATGATGATCGGTTCAATGCGCAGGAAAAACAGATGATCCAGCAGGGCGATCGCGCCGCCGGCGTCTTTGTTGAAAATTCTGACCGAAAGATCGTAAATGTTGGCTTCCACGCTTTTGACGCTGACCTCATCCACGGTCGCTTTCGTAATGACACCGCTGCCGATAAAGGAACAAAGTTTCTGCAATTCGTTACTTAAAATATTGATGTCGTTTCCGACCATGTCGATCAGATACTGCGCGACCGCGGTTTCCATTTTACAGCCGCGTTTTTTGGCACCGTCGGTCAGCATACGGGACAGTTCGGCGGGTTTGCGGTGATCCAGCCGGATGACTTTGCCGCCGCTTTTTTCCATGACTTCGATCAGTTTTTTGACCTTGCTGCTGTGCTTCGGGTCAAACGGAATGCTGTCAAAGCGCAGAACCAAAACGCAGGAATCGTTGAGTTCTTCGATCAGCAGACACAGTTTATCAAACTCGCTTTTCGCGGCATGCTCATAGTCAAAATCCGCCAGTTCCACGTATTTGCGCGGCGCCATCATGGGAAATTGCGAAACCGCGTCAAAAACGTCCTGCAAATCACAGTCCCCCGAAAAACGCTGTAAATCAAACACCGATTGTTTTCCCGCGGACTGATCCGCCAGCTTGTCGGTGTACATTTTTTTTAAGTAGGGGTCTTCGCCGAACAGAATATATCCGTTTGCCATGCTGCCGTTCCGCAGATCCTGCTTGATCGCTTCTTCATATAATATGGCCACGCGAATTGCCCCTTTCGTTTTGAAGTTGCTTTAATTTTAACAGATATTCCCGCTGATTACAAGTTAAAATCCACCCCAAAATCACAAGAATTGGCAAAAAGGTGAAAAAACGCAGATTTTCCGGTATTTTTGCGACTATGCCGAAAGACGCGCACCAGCGGATGGCGGCATTGGTATAGCGCGTCAACAGTCCGGCAAGAAAGAACAGCGGTGTGCCGAATATCCGCAGGACGGGCAGAAGATTTAATATCAGCGCCGACATGGAGAACATCATCGCCCATGAAACGACCGTGGCGATCAGTACGTTGCACAACGGCGAGATCAGTGAAACACTGCCGAAAACTGAAACGGTAACGGGTAGTGTGAAGAGCAGGGCAAAGACCGAACCGTAAATCGGAAACAGAATCCTTTCGGCGGTTTTCCGAAACTTTTTCGGGAAACGGGTCACACGTCGTTTCAAAAAGAAATCGGTCGGTACCAGAATGGCGAATGTGGCGGATACGGATAGTCGGAACGCAATATTCAGCGCGGCAAACGGAGTTACTGAAAGAACCAGTATAATGGTCGCGGACAATGCACTGACCGGGTCGTAATCACGTTTGAAAAGCGGCGCCAGCGAAGCGATCAGAAAGGTCAGACCGGCACGGATGATCGACATGGTGAAACCGCAGACCGCCATGAAGAACAAAACGCCCGATAAACCGAGAACGGTTTTGAACCATCGGTTTTTGGAAATTTGTTGTACCGTTTTCAAAAATCCGCCCAGCAGAATGGCAAGATGCATACCGGAAACGACCATAACGTGGCTGACACCGGCGGTGCGGACGTCACTGCGGAACCGGTCGGTAAAATCCTGCTTTTCGCCGACCGTCACGGCACAAATGGTGGCGGCTTCCGCCGAGGACAGACGGTGATTCAGGGTGAACCGTACGTACTGCCGGATAGCACCGGCGGCACACAGTAACCGATTTTTTCCGACCGGTACACCGGTGGATTTTATCGTGCCCGAAAGATAAATGCTCTCGCTGTAATTGGCGGTACGGTATGCGGTATTTTCAAGACTTTTCAGATACACGCCTGCGCGGTAGATATTGCCGACTTTGTACTCGCCGCGCTGATACCACAGCGAAATTTTGGTCGCCGTCGGCAGAATCGGATCATCGCTTTCGACAACGATGCGTTGGCCCCGGCCGCTTCGTTCGGGGTCTTCCCGGACGGTAAAGGTGATCGTCACGGTCTGCCCGTCCAAAACCTGCAAACGTTCCGTTTTTTGCACCGTATACAGGGAAAGCAGGGCAATCCACAACAGAAAGAGCGCGGACAGAATGAAAAAGCGCAATTTTCTGAAAAGGACGCAGAAACCCGATAAACAAACACCCGAAATGATCCACAGCGGCAGATAGGCCGGGTGATAAAACGCGGTCAGCACGGTCAGAAAACCGAGAATGGCGGCACCGACTGCCGGACGGCAGATTTGAAGAAACGCGTCGGTATGGATACGGACGCTTTGCCGGAACGTATTTTCGGGCAGATTTTTTTGAATTTTGAATCCGCCGGAAGCGGTCGACGCCATCCTGATCACGCCCTTCTGCCGTTTTTCGCAGTATAGCATATTTTGTGGTAATTTGCAAATTTTACAAACATTTTATACTATAAAATGATATTTTTTTCAAAAATCTATTGTATATTGAAATAAAATATAGTATAATATAATCTACATTAAAGTGAGGGAGTGTTGGCTTTGAAAAAAATTGTTTATCTGGATAACAGTTCGACCACACGTCCCTGCGGCCGCGCCGTGGCGGAAATCAACCGCGCACTGACTGAAAACTGGGGAAATCCGTCTTCCTTGCACAGTCTGGGTATGGAAGCGGAACTGGCGGTCACTGCCGCACGGGAATCGGCAGCTAAACGACTGCACTGTTCACGGGAGGAAATCTTTTTCACATCCTGCGGTACGGAATCCAATAATACCGCGATTTTGGGTGCGGCACATAAAAACGCCAAACGCGGCAGACGGATCGTTTCCACCGCTGTGGAGCATCCGTCGGTACTGGAAACCCTGAAACGGCTGGAAAATGAAGGATTTGAAGTGGTCTTACTGCCGCCGCGGAAAAACGGCGTCGTTTCGACCGAAGACCTTGAAAAAGCCATCACCGCGGACACCGTTCTGGTCAGCATGATGTTGGTCAACAACGAAAACGGCGCCATTCAGCCGGTTGCCGATGCGAAAAAATATATCACCCGATCCAGCGCGCCGGCATTCCTGCACTGTGACGCGGTGCAGGCGTTCGGAAAACTGCCGTTCAGCGCATCGGGATTAGGTGCCGATCTGATCTCGGTCAGCGGTCATAAAATCCATGGTCCGAAAGGGATCGGCTTGTTATACGTGCGGAAAGGTATCTTTCTGCCGCCGCTGCTGACGGGCGGCGGACAGGAAAAAAATCTGCGCTCCGGCACCGAGTCCACGCCGCTGATTTGCGGTTTGTACGGTGCTTTGGAAGAATTGCCCGATCCGTCAAAGGCACTTGATAAAATGCGTGATTTACGGGATTATGCCGTTCGGCGGCTGACCGAAACGGGCGTGGTCGAAATCAATTCCGACCCGGCGGCACTGCCGTATATTCTGAATGTTTCCGTTTTAGGCTATCGTTCCGAAACGTTGCTGCATTTTTTGGAAAGTTACGGTGTGTTTGTTTCTTCGGGCAGTGCGTGCGCCAAAGGGGAAGGCAGTTACGTGTTGAAGGCCTGCGGATTTGACCGGCGACATATCGACAGCGCACTGCGCATCAGCTTTTGCCGGGATAACACGGTGGAAGATGTTGACCGTCTGGCGGAAGCACTGGTCGCGGCAACGCAGAAATTGAGAAAGGCATCAGTATGAAGGAAGTTATTTTGATCAAAGACGGTGAGCTTGCGCTGAAAGGATTGAACCGTCGGAATTTCGAGTCGGTCATGACGGGAAATATTTCCCGAAGACTGAAAGATCTCGGCAAGGTGAATATCCGCCGCGCGCAAAGCACATTGTATATCGAGCCGGATTCGGACGATTTTGACTTTGAGGAAGCGCTGGAACGCATGAAACTGATCTTCGGCATCGCCGCGTTCAGCCGTGCCTGCGTCTGTGAAAAAACGCTGGACGATCTGTTGAAAACGGTGCCGGATTATCTGGAAGACGAACTGAAAGACGTTCATACGTTCAAGGTCGAATCCAAACGCGCGGATAAAAGTTTTCCGCTGACGTCGCTGGAACTTTCGGCCGAAGTCGGCGGTGCGCTGCTGGAACGTTTTCCGCATCTAAAAGTCGACGTGCATAACCCCGAAAAGGTCGTTATGGTGGAAGTGCGTGATTTCGCGGCATATATCCACGGCGCGCAGATTCCCGGCGCGGGCGGTCTTCCGGTCGGTACGGCGGGACACGCCGCGGTGCTGATCTCGGGCGGTATCGACAGTCCGGTCGCGGCATGGACGATGGCAAAGCGCGGTCTGAAACTGGATGCCATCCATTTCGCCAGTCCGCCGTATACCAGTCCCCGTGCCGAGCAGAAGGTCTGTATGCTGCTTTCCAAAGTGGCGCGGTACAGCGGCGTGATCAAACTTGCCATTGTGCCGTTTACCGAAATTCAGGAACAGATCGGTGAAAAATGTCCCGAAGATTATTTCACGTTGATCATGCGGCGCATGATGATGCGTATCGCCGAAAAAATCGCCGAACAAAACGGATGCCCGGCATTGATCACGGGGGAGAGTCTGGGGCAGGTTGCCAGTCAGACGCTGCTTTCGATCGCCGCGACCGATGAAGTGACCGAAATGCCGATTCTGCGCCCGCTGATCGGTATGGATAAGCGGGAGATCATCCGCATTTCCGAAAAAATCGACGCGTTTGAAACCTCTATTTTACCGTACGAAGACTGTTGTACGGTCTTTACACCGAAACATCCGCATACCCGTCCGCAAAAAGGACAGTGTGCGGCGGTTGAAACGGCTTTGGATATTGAGGCGCTGACCGAACGTGCCATTGCCGATACACGTTATCTGCTGATCGACGCGAACGGTGTTCGCAAAAGTTTGAAAATCAGCGATCTATAACAGCAAGGGGAGGAATATTTACGTGGAAAAATTGTTGAAAGAAACGGAAGAAATCGTTGCTCTGCTGAAAGAAAAGAATATTAAAATCGCCACGGCGGAATCCTGCACCGGCGGAATGCTGTCGGCGGCTCTGGTTTCAATTCCCGGCGCATCCGCTGTATTTGAACTGGGTGTCACGGCTTATTCCGCTGAAATGAAGGAACGGATCCTTGGCGTTAAATCCGAAACGATCCGCCAACACGGAACGATCAGCCGTCATACGGCGGCGGAAATGGCGGCAGGTGTCCGTCGGATTTCCAAAGCGGATATCGGCGTTTCGGTGACCGGCGTCGCCGGACCGGATCCTGCCGAGGGCAAAACGCCCGGCACGGTTTATATCGCGCTGGCAGACGGAAAAAACGTTCGCATGGAAAAGTTGATCCTGAACCCGGACAGCCGCGAAAAAGTACGGCGTGCAACCTGCTCGGAAATTTTCAGACTGATCAGAAATTATTTCGCAGACATTGAAGAAAGTACATAACAAATCGTTTGTTAAATATATAAGGAGTTTTGAAAAAGAATGCAGCAAAGTATTAAAGTTGACGTGATCTATTATGCGACATCTACCGATTTTGAAATGGAGTTTAATTTAGGCGGTTGCTGCCGTATGCGTCTGCTGGCGGATAAAGCGGCGGATCGCCGCGGGTTGGTCCAGCAGCTTGCCCGCGCGGTTTCACGCAGTCGGGTGATCCTCTGCTGTGGGCCGCTGTTTGGTGAAAGCGGTTTGATCGAAACCGTGGCTTCGGCGATCGGCAGACAGTTGAAAACAGCGGAAAATGAAACGTACGGAATCCAGGGCGATCAATCCGTTTCCATCATTGACGGTTCAACACCGCTTGTGACGGAGGACGGCGTTTTCGGCGGCTGCGTGATCGAAAGCGGTCCGCAATCGATCATCCTGCTGACCGAAAGTAAGAGTGTCCGCAAGAATTTGATGGGTACTTTGATCCATCCTTATATTGAGGGTTTGAGTAAAAAAGAAATCCGTACCGCGACAAAACCGGAACCGACCGAAAACGAAACCGAAGCGGAAGCTGTGGAAGAAACCGTGGCGGAAACGGATCAGACCCCGGCGGAACAACCGGCGGAAAACGAGCCCACGGCAGAAGAAGTCACCGAAGAAGCCGCGCCGGAAACTACGGAACCGGATGTTGCGGAAGAAGTCACAGAAGCAGAAGAAATCGCAGAAGCGGAAGAAAGTTCTTCCGAAGAAGTTGGAAATCCGGAAGAATCCAAAGAGGATGAATCGTCGGATGGTCTGGAAATTACCTTTGTGGAGGGGGTTTCCTCTTCCGAAGATCAGACCGATGCCGAAAGCACACAAGAAGCGGTTTCGGAAAATGCCGAAGCGGAAAAACCGTCTGAAAATAACGAACAGGCGGAAGAAGACTTTGAAACCAAAACCGATGAAACGCTGATGCCCGATCAACCTGAAAAGGGCTTTGAATTGTTTATCGAGCCGGAAGACGTGGTATTTAACCATAAAAAATACTATGAAATGTATTATGAAGCGGAAGAAAGTCTGGTAGGCGTTATTCCGCGTGACGATGAAGTGAAACGGCCCTTCGGACGCAGAATCCTTTTGATCATCGGCATCGTTCTGATCCTCTGCCTGCTGGTGCTGGGGTATCTGTTTGTCTTTGTTCCGCTGAACAGGGGAATTCCGATTCCGCAGTATTTTAAGGACGTTTTTACTTCCTGCGTTTCTGTTCATCGGTTATTATAAATTTCGGAGGGTATCATCCTGATGCAAGCCATCCTCGCTTTTTTTAAGACGTTTTTCGGAAAAAGTATTCTGACTTTGATCATTTCCATGGTGCCCGTCATTGAATTGCGCGGCGCATTGCCGATCGCGGTGGCAAGTTACGGATTTCCGTTGTGGTATGCCGTTCCGCTTTGCGTGATCGGGAATCTGATCCCCGTGCCTTTCATTATTATATTTATCAAAAAAATATTTGCCTGGATGCGCCGTGTGTTTCCGAAACTGGACGGTTTTGTGACAAAGTTGGAAAACCGCGCCGCAAAAAAGTCGGATACCGTTCAGAAATACGCGTTTTGGGGACTGTTTATTTTAGTGGCTATTCCATTGCCCGGAACGGGCGCGTGGACGGGGGCGCTGGTCGCCGCTATGCTGGATATGGATCTGAAACACGCGTTTCCCGCCATTGCTTTGGGCGTGGTGGGCGCCGCCGTGATCGTGCTGACGGTGACCTACGGTGTGACGACGTTGGTTTAATACTGAATAAAAGCACAACCCCACTGATTTCAGCGGGGTTGTGCTTTTATTGGTGCCTTAAGGCGCGGAAATAAACCCCCAGTTCTA
>JAZRWX010000059.1:0-5299 GCA_045599905.1 Acutalibacteraceae bacterium | reverse complement strand
AAAAGTGAATCGGGCGTTCACCGCCTGGTGCGTGTGTCGCCGTTCGACGCTTCGGGCAGACGTCATACCTCTTTCGCTTCGCTGGAAGTCATGCCCGAAATCAGTAACGATATCAACGTGGAAATCCGCGAAGAAGATATTAAAATGGACGTTTACCGTGCTTCCGGTGCGGGCGGTCAGAAGGTCAATAAAACCTCGTCCGCTGTCCGTCTGACCCATATTCCGACCGGTATCGTCGTGGCGTGTCAGGTCGAACGCAGTCAGACCCAGAACCGTGAACAGGCCATGCTGATGCTGAAATCCAAACTGTTGGAGATCAAGGAACGCGAACATCTTGAAAAGATCGAGGATATCAAGGGCGTGCAGAAAGAGATCGCCTGGGGTTCGCAGATCCGTTCTTATGTTTTCATGCCGTATACGATGGCGAAAGATCACCGTACCGGCTTTGAAATGGGCAATATCAACGCCGTAATGGACGGGGATATTGACGGGTTTATCAACGAATATCTGAAAGCGGCATCCAAAGGCACGCTTTCCAATGAAGTGGCATCGGATGACTGATGACCGGAAGCAGGAGGAAAAACACATGAAACAGATGAAAAAAATCATTGCATTGGTACTGTGCGCCATGTTATTGTTCGCCTTTGCCGGATGCGGTAAAAAAGCGGACAAAGACGGCAAGAATAACGGCAAACCGGTTTTGGATTCCACCGAACTTTTCAAGGATGTGGATCTGTCCAAAGATGTGACGCTGGGTGATGTGAAATTAGAAATAGATCCTAACGTTGTCGAAAACGGTGACGTGGCAAATATCGATTACTGCGGTAAAAAAGACGGTGTCGCGTTTGAGGGCGGCACGGCGCAAGGTTTTGATCTGACCATCGGTTCCGGACAGTTTATTCCGGGATTCGAAGACGGTCTGGTCGGCAAAAAGGTCGGTGAAACGGTCGATCTTGACCTGACGTTCCCCGAAAATTACGATTCCGAAGAACTGGCAGGCGCCAAAGTCGTCTTTACTGTTACGGTCAACTCCCTGAAAAAAGGTCTGATCGCCAAAGTGGTCGATGTGGCCAAGGTCAATAATTATCCGACCGGGGATAATGTGGACGTCACCAGTGCCATGGTCGTGCTGAACGCCATGTATAAATCAACGCAGGGCGCTTCGCTGGAAGACCTGCTTGCCGCCAACGGGCAGAAACTGAATGATTTTGTGGCTGCCGCCAAACAACAGCAGGAAGACGCGATCCCGGAACTGCTGAAAGAAGCCAAAAATGAAGCCGCTCTTTGGAGCGCGGTCGACCGTATGCTGGTCTGTTATACCTATTTCCAGAAAAACGGTCTTTCGTATGACGCCGCGGCGTTAAAAGATCTGACCGGCTATGAACGCTATTATAAGGAATCTGAACTGGTCGAGGAAGCCGTTACAAAATATCTGGAAGAAACAGCGGAGAAAAAATAATGCGTGACGATAACGTTTTATTCCGTTCGGTCGAAAGTTTTACCGAAGAGGAATACCGTGCGGAATATCGCCGTCAGCCGAAAGAAATGAAAGACCGCCTTGATTCGCTGGTCGAATTGAAACGGTATCAGTCCCTTGCCGGCAGGATTCTTTTGCGTGAACTGATGTACGAACGGTTCGGCAAAAAGGATTTTGAGCTGCGTTATAATCAGCACGGTCAGCCGTTGCTTAAAAACGCCTATTGCAGTATTTCGCATTCGGATTTCTGGGTCGCCTGCACCGTTTCCGAACGTCCGGTGGGTCTGGATATCGAGCGGATCCGAAAACTGAATTTCGTTTATGACTGTCCGGTTTTCACGCCGCAGGAAGAGCAGTACGTCCGGGCAGGGGGCGACCCCGACGAGCGTTTTCTGTTCGTCTGGACCCGTAAAGAGGCGTATGCCAAACGGGAAGGTGTTCCGCTGACCGCGGTGGCACGGGAAACGGTTCTGGATAATACCGTATGGGCTTCGTTCCGCACGATGAAGACCAGGGATTACATCATTTCCACCTGCCGTCCGTGGGATTATGCATACTCTCAAACGCCGGAATTATCGGAAGAAAACGGAATTTTGAAATAAATTTTGCTTTTTTTCAAAAAAATGCTTGCATTCCGGCGAATTTTCTGTTATGATAACTGTTGCTATTTGATTTATTGCTTGTAAGGAGGTGCAGTTCATGGCTAAATGTGAAATCTGCAACAAAGAAATTGCTTTCGGCATCAAAGTGTCCCACTCTCACCGTCGTTCCAATCGTACCTGGAAACCGAACGTGAAAAGAGTCAAGGCGATCGTAAACGGTTCTCCCCGTCGTATCTATGCCTGCACCCGTTGTCTGCGTTCGGGCAAAGTCACCCGCGCACTGTAATTTTTTTGTAGAACCAATCCCGGGCACGGTGCTATACCGTGCCCGGGAATTTTTTATCGAAAGGGAACTCTATGATCAGGGCGATTTTATTTGATCTGGACGGTACGCTTGCAAATTCTCTGGAAGACCTTGCGAATGCTGCCAATTACGCCATCGGCACTTTCGGATTCGACGCGCATCCGGTTTCGGCTTACCGCTTTTTTGCCGGGAACGGCATTCCGAAAATGCTTGAACGCGCTTTGCCGGAATCGCACCGCAGCGCCGAAACGGTGGAAAAGTGCCGCGCGGTATTCATGACCCGTTACGGGGCGCATTACGCCGACTGTACCTGCGGTTATGACGGTGTCGCCGCGCTGTTGGATGAACTGAAACGGCGGAATATCCGTCTGGCTGTCGTGACGAACAAGGCGCAGGAAATGGCGCAGAAAGTCGTTACAAAACTGTACGGTGACCGTTTTGATCTGATCGTCGGCAAGCGGGAAGAGTTTCCCTCCAAACCCGATCCTGCTGCCGCGCTTTACGTGATGCGTGAACTGGGCGTATCGCCGGAAACGTGTCTGTTTGTCGGGGATTCCGGCATTGATATCAAAACCGGCGTCAACAGCGGCGCCGTACCGGTCGGGGTGACCTGGGGATTTCGCTCGGTCGACGAACTGAAAGAAAACGGCGCGCGGTTTATCATTGACCGCCCGCGGGAACTTTTGCCTTTGTTGGAGGAATTTTCATGAAGCGTTACGGTGCCGTAAAGGCGGCGTGTTATACCGGATATGTCGTTCAGGCGATCATCAATAATTTTCTGCCGATCCTTTTTGTGATCCTGCAAGGCAGTTACGAACTGTCTTATGAACAACTCGGCCGGTTGATTTTTGTAAACTTTATTACTCAACTGTTCGCTGATATCAGCGCTTCGTTCATCGTGCGCGGTATCGGCTACCGCGGTGCCGCGATCCTCAGTCACGCGCTGGCAACGACCGGATTGGTCACCATGTGCGTGTGTTCCAATCTGTTCCCGGGGAATTATGCCGTTTTGATGATTTCAATCATGATCTACGCGTTCGGCAGTGGATTGATCGAGGTGATCATCAGTCCGATGGTCGAACTGCTTCCCAGTAATAATAAGGCGACCAGTATGGCGTTTCTGCATTCGTTTTACTGCTGGGGACAGATGCTGACCATTGCGTTGACCACGCTGATGGTCATGAAATTCGGCAGTCAGCACTGGTCGTTTATTCCGCTGGCATGGTCGGTCATTCCGTTGGTGAATACCGTTGCCTTTTGCTTTGTCCCGGTGGTCGAGCCCGATCCGGCCGTGCGGAAAGCCACGGCAAAAGAACTGTTTGGCGACCGTACTTTTTTGTGCTTTGTCGTGTTCATGCTGTGCGCCGGCGCTTCCGAGATCATCATGGCGGAATGGGCGTCAACATTCGTTCAGCAGGGGCTGGGCATTGATAAAACCGTCGGCGATCTGCTGGGACCCTGCTCGTTTGCCTTCTTTATGGGTATCGGCAGGGCGGTCTACGGTGTTTTCGCCGGACGCTATTCACCGGTCAAAGCATTGATCCTCAATAATATTTTATGTTTTGTCTGCTACGGGGTGGCGGCGTTCGTTCAGTCACCGATCCCGGTGCTGATCTCCTGCGCGCTGTGCGGTTTTTCGGTATCGCTTTCGTGGCCGGGTACATACAGTCTTGCGGCGGAACGCTTTCCGAACGGCAGTACGCTGATGTTCAGTCTGTTCGCGTTATTCGGTGATCTCGGCTGTTCGCTGGGACCGTGGCTGGTCGGCTTTGTCGCCGATCATTTCAATTTGCGTTACGGATTTCTGGCGGGAATGGTATTTCCGCTGCTCTTTGTTATGGCGGCGTTGCTGCTGCCGAAAGAAAAGGATTGCAAAACTGGGTAAAATCAGTTACAATATACAGGAATTCAAAAAGTACGGAGGCGTTGTTTTGTGAAACGGGAAGATTATTTGAGTTGGGATGAATATTTTATGGGGATCGCGCTGTTGTCCTCAATGCGCAGTAAAGATCCGTCCACCCAGGTCGGCGCTTGTATCGTCGATAATGATCGCCGCATCCGTTCCATGGGTTATAACGGTATGCCGCGCTGCTGTCAGGATGACGATTATCCGTGGGGACACGGCGAGGGGATGGAATCCAAATATCTGTACGTCTGCCACGCCGAATTAAACGCGATTTTGAACTGCAATACCGGCACGGTGCGCGGTTGTACGGTCTATACCACGCTGTTCCCGTGCAATGAGTGCGCCAAGGCGATCATTCAGTCCGGCATTGCCGAAGTGGTTTATTATTCCGATAAATACGCCGATACCGACAGCACCCGTGCTTCCAAGCGGATGTTTGATACCGCCGGTGTCAAGTACCGTCCGTACGAACCGAGCGGCAAGAAAAAGGCGTTGGATCTGTAAGAAATCAAAGCCGATACCGATTTGCGGATCGGTGTATGCGTAAACAGTAAAAAGCACCTGCCGGATTCCGGCAGGTGCTTTTGCGTCAGAACGATGATTTATTGAATGCTTTTCGTTTCCTTTTTCGGCAGCCGGCGATACCGGGCGGTGGTTTCATAAATGATATTTGCCAGCCAGTCGTTGATACAACTGTGATTGATCCGCCAGCACCAGTTACCGCTTGCGGTGGACGGGGTATTGATGCGTGCCTCGTTATCCAGACCGAGAAAATCCTGCATTTGCAGAATAACGGTTTCGGCAGGGGTCGCCATCGCCGCTGCGATCATTCCCCAGTTGAAAGAATCGTTTTCGTCGATGCGCAGATACGCACGCGCGTATTTCACGGCGTCCGGGTCGCCGTCTTTTGCCCAGCCGACGGCGGTATCGTTGTCGTGCGTGCCGGTATATACAACGCAGTTCCGGATGACGTTGTGCGGCAGATAGTCGCTTTCCGCATCGGGGTCAAA
>JAZRWX010000058.1:0-2761 GCA_045599905.1 Acutalibacteraceae bacterium | reverse complement strand
AAAAAAGACTTGTCGAAAGACAAGTCTTTTTTTATGGTGACCCGGACGAGATTCGAACTCGTGTTACCGCCGTGAAAGGGCGGTGTCTTAGGCCTCTTGACCACCGGGCCGGATGGTGGCTGTAATTGGATTCGAACCAATGACACTGCGGGTATGAACCGCATGCTCTAGCCAACTGAGCTATACAGCCGTAGTGCACACGTTTTGCCGCGCGACTAATTTATTATATCGACCGACCGCGGTTTTGTCAAGTACTTTGTAAAAATTTTTTCAAAATACCTGACAAAACGGTCGGATCCGCTGTTATTTCAGCGCTTCGGTAATAGCGTTGACGGTGTCTTTCAGGTAATCACCGTCAAATTTTTCGATGCATCCGTTATCGACCATCTGCGAAAGGGAAAGGTCAATGGGCATCCGCGCCAGCATTTTCACGCCGGCCTCTTCGGCGATATTCGCGCCTGCCGTGCCGAAAACGGAAAACTCTTTTCCGCAGTCGGGACATTTGACGTAACTCATGTTTTCGACCAGTCCCAGCACCGGCACGTTCATCATATCCGCCATGTTCAGCGCCTTTTTCACGATCATGGAAACCAGATCCTGCGGCGAGGTGACAACGACCACGCCGTCCAGCGGCATGATCTGGAACACGGTCAGCGGCACGTCACCCGTTCCGGGGGGACAGTCGACCAGCAGGTAATCCAGGTCTTCCCACACGACCTCCTGCCAGAACTGTTTGACCGCGCCGGCAATGACCGGACCGCGCCAGATGATCGGCGTGTCGGCCTGCGGCAGCATCATATTGACCGAAATGACCTTGATGCCGCTTTCGGTGACGGCGGGGAAGATGCCCAGTTCGTTCTGGGTGGCACGGGCGGTGATACCGAAACTTTTCGGAATGGACGGGCCGGTGATATCGGCGTCCAGAATGCCGACCTTTTTGCCCTGCCGCGCCAGTTCGACCGCCAGCAGCGAGGTCACCATGGATTTACCGACGCCGCCCTTTCCGCTGACGACGGCGACGACGTGTTTGATGTGGTTGAAATCGCCGGTCGGTTCCAACAGACTGGCGGGTTGTTTGGAAGAACAGTTTTCCTGACATTCCGAACAGTTACCGTTACAAGACATGATAAAATACGCTCCTTAAAATAATATTACAGTACGTATACGCCCGAATCAAGCAGAACAAACTCGAATTCGCTGTTGCGTACGTAACCGTGTACCGCTTCGGAAAATTCCTTGTAATCGGTCACGGCATAGTTATTCAGATTAACACGGATCAGTTTTTTCGATCCGCGGTTGCAGACCACGGCATCGTCTCCGTCCACGAACAGGTCGCAGGGTTGGTCAAACGGCGACCGGGTACCGCCGATGCGCAGTTCCTCCCGCATGGTGGCAAGATTGAACCGCAGCAGTACGTTGAAGCGGTCATACGCCGCCCACAAAGAATTGCCGAACAGGGCAATATCACTGGGCGCCGTTTCCCGGTATCGCAGGTCTCCCGTCCAGATCGGCATACCGTCCACGTCAAACAGCGTGGCGGCGCCGGAACGTTCGGTCAGAAAGACCTTGCCGTTGGGCAGCAGCAGTGACCGCGCGGTGATATAGTTATCGCAAAGCGGCGAAATGTAGCGGTAGTTACTGCCGAATTTCGCGAGTTTATAGATGTTTTTGCCCACGTCCGCCATTTGACGGCTGTCAAAGGACAGCATATTGTAATGCACCGCGATCCGGTTGTTCTCCACGTGGTGGTTATAGGAAAAGATCAGACCGCCTGCCTGCGGCAGGATCTCAAAAACTTCACCGGAAAAAATACGTTCCATAATATTCCTGCTTTCTTTATAACGTTAAGTCGCCGGCTTCCAGCATACTTTGTACCGCCAGCAGAACACCGGTCTTTCCGCTGTGGAAATTCAGCGCGCCCTGCATCCACGCGGCATAGGGCGGACGCAGCGGACCGTCTGCCGACAGTTCGATCGACGAACCCAGCGTAAACGCGCCTGCCGCCATAATGACCGGATCGTCATAACCCGGCATATACCACGGTTCCGGGCGGACAAAGGAATCGACCGGCGCGCCTGCCTGAATTCCGCGGCAGAACGCACAGAGCGCCTCTTCACTGCCCAGCGTGATGCAGTCGATGATATCGCCGCGTTTTTCGTCCCAGCGGGGCGAAACGGCAAATCCCAGATTTTCCAGCAGTGCCGCGGCGTAAACGGCGGTTTTCAGCGCCTCTCCTACAACGTGGGGCGCGTTGAACAGCCCCAAAAACAGTTCGCGGTTATAACCCAGCGTCGCGCCGACTTCCCGTCCCACACCGGGGCAGGTCATGCGAGCGGCGCATTTTTCGACCAGATCCCGTCGCCCGGCAATGTAGCCGCCGGTCGGGGCAATGCCGCCGCCGGGATTTTTGATCAGCGATCCCGCCACCAAATCCGCGCCGACGTCGCAGGGTTCTTTTTCTTCGACGAATTCCCCGTAACAGTTATCCACCATGACCACGGTATCGGGCGAGGACGCCTTGACCGCTTCGCACAGTTGGGCAATGTCCGCCACGGTCAGTGACGGCCGCAGGGTATACCCGCGCGAACGCTGGATGTACGCCACGCGGTATTTGTTCCAGGAAAGTTCGGCTTTGATATTGTTCAGATCGGGTTTGCCGTTCGGCAGCAGGTCGATCTGGTGATACTCCACCCCGAAATCCGCCAGCGAACCGTCCGTTTTGCTGTCAATGCCGAACACGCCTGTGATGGTGTCATAGGGG
>JAZRWX010000057.1:0-4209 GCA_045599905.1 Acutalibacteraceae bacterium | reverse complement strand
CTCCGACTTGTTGAGCAGTAATTTTTGAAAAACCGGGGCGTCCAATGTCGCCCCGGCTTATTTTTTCTGTAAGAAGGTGTCTTTTATGAAGATTTGTCATGTATGCGGCGCGGAGTATGAGGATTTCGTCGAAATGTGTGTCGATTGCGGCGCCCAACTGCATACGGCAGAAGAAGTAGAAGAATTTGAACGACTTGAATCGGAACTTGAAGCTATTCATAATCCGGTGTTGGTCGCTTCTTGTGAGGACGTTATCACGGCGGAGATTTTCCGTGACGTGCTGACCGATAACGGTATTGCTTATACCGACGATACGCGTGAAAACGCCGCTATTAAGGTACTGTTCGGCGGCGGTCTTTCGGCGGAAAATGTTTATGTGGACGAAAGTAATTTCGAAAAAGCCAAAGAACTGTATGAACAGGTCTTAAACGCCGAACCGGTGTTTGCTGATCCGGAAGAAACAGACGCGGAGGATTAACGCAAGATGTTTGTTGATATCGCGACCATTCATCTGAAAGCCGGTGACGGCGGCAACGGTGCTGTTTCATTCCACCGTGAAAAATACGTTGCGGCAGGCGGTCCCGACGGGGGCGACGGCGGACGCGGCGGCAGTATTATTTTTACGGTCGATGATAATCTGGCAACGCTGGCGGACTTTCGGTATAAACGGAAATACGCCGCGGAAAACGGTCAGGCAGGCGGTGCCTCCCGCAGTACGGGAAAGTCCGGTGCCGACCTTAATATTCTGGTCCCGCGCGGTACGGTCGTAAAAGATGCCGAAACCGGTCGAGTCATTGCCGACCTTTCGGAAGACGAACCGATCGTGATCGCGAAGGGCGGAAACGGCGGCTGGGGTAATATGCACTTTGCCACGGCGACCCGTCAGGTACCGCGGTTTGCGAAAAAAGGCAACCCGGGTGAGGAACTGACCGTCACGCTGGAATTGAAACTGTTGGCGGACGTCGGGCTGATCGGTTTCCCGAACGTGGGCAAATCGACCCTTATTTCGGTCGTCAGTGAAGCCAAACCGAAAATCGCCAATTATCATTTCACTACGCTGACGCCGGTACTGGGCGTCGTCCGCATGGGCGAGGGAACGTCCTTCGTCATGGCGGATATTCCCGGTCTGATCGAAGACGCCGGCGAAGGCATCGGTCTGGGGCACGAGTTCCTGCGCCACGTTGAGCGCTGCCGGCTTTTGCTACACGTGATCGACGCATCGGGGTGCGAGGGCAGAGATCCGATCGAGGATTTCAATAAGATCAATCACGAACTCGGCGTTTTCAGCAGTGAACTGACCGAGCGTCCGCAGATCGTGGTCGCCAATAAGTGCGATCTGATCGAGGACGAACAGATCGAGGAACTGCGGCGGTATTTCGAGGAAAAAGGATACGCGTTTTTCCCCGTCATGGCGGCGATCGCAGAGGGCACGCGCGAACTGATCGATTATGTCGCGCAGACCCTTTCCCAACTGCCGCCCATCAAACGGTTTGAGGCACAGCCGAAACCGGTGGTCGATTATACCGTCAAAAAGGATCGTACCTTTAATATCCGCGCGTGCGATGGCGTTTACTTTATTGAGAACGCGCCGTGGCTGATGGACGTTATGAATACGGTCGATCCGGATGATTATGAATCCCTGCAATATTTTGAACGTGTTCTGCGTTCCACCGGTATTATCCGTGCGCTGGAAAAGGCGGGCGTTCAGCCGGGGGATACCGTCAGCGCGTATGACGTTGAGTTTGAATACGTTCCGTAAGAGGTTGCTATGGAAAACGCTAAATTATTAAGTCCGTCGGTACTGGCGTTTGTCGGTGACGCGGTTTACGGACTGTACGTCCGTAAGGCGCTGGCGCAGACCAACCGTCCGTCGGGTGAATTGCACCGTCTGTCGGTGAAACTGGTCAACGCGACGGCGCAGGCAAAAGGGTTTGCTGCTATCGAGTCTGTCCTGAACGAAGACGAACGGACGATTTATAAACGCGGCAGAAATTTTCATACCAATAACACACCGAAATCGGCGACCGGCGCGGCGTACCATACCGCAACGGGATTGGAAACGCTGTTCGGATATCTGTATCTTTCGGAACAGACCGACCGGGCAGAGCAGTTGTTCGGTATGATCCTTAATACTGCCGATTGGGAATAATATTACATGATAAAAAGTGACTTCTGTTATGCGGAAGTCCTTTTTTGTTTGACAGCTGGCAGGGAATATGGTATAATCCGAATGTAGTAATTTATCCGCTTTTTTGTAAAAAAGGAAATGATTTGATAAAGGGTGATTTTATGCGCTCACGGGAAGAACTGCACGAAATGTTTGCGCGCTTCGGCGGCATCATGCGCACCGGGCAGTTATCGGAACAGAAAATATTTTACGTTGAATTGCAGGAACTGCTGGCGGCGGGAATAATTGAAAAAATACGCTACGGCTGTTACCGCATGGCGGGCGAACCGTTGGACGAAATGCAGACGGTATCGGTGCTTTTCCCGGACGGGATTTTCTGCGCCGAAACCGCCCTTTACCATTACGGATATATTGCCGCCATGCCGTCCGAATGGCATCTTGCAGTCAGTAAAGACAGCGGCAAATCCCGTTTCCGGCTGGACTATCCCTTTGTTAAACCGTATTACCTTGAACCGGATCTGCTGGAACTCGGTCTGACCGATGTTCCGTCGGCGAACGGAACGGTCCGGATGTATGACCGTGAACGGGTGATCTGTGAAGTTTTGCGTTACCGCAATAAAATGGATCGTGCGCTGTTCGGCAGTGCGCTGCGGAATTATATCGCCGATCCGCAAAAAGATTTATCCCGGCTGTCCGAATACGCGGCGGCGCTGCGCGTTTCAAAAACCGTTCGTGACACGTTGGGTATGTGGTTGTAAGGGGGCGTATGTATGAAAAGTACCGAATTGCAAACACAGTTGAAAACGCTGGCACGGGAACTTGACGTTTCCTACCGCCAGGTGGTGTTCTGCTTTTTTGCGGAAGACTTTCTGCGCCGCTGCGGAAAATCCGCGAAGAACGGAAATCTTGCTTTGCGCGGCGGATTGCTGACCTATGCTTATACCGGCATGATCGCCCGTCCGTTCGGTAAAATCGAACTGTGCGGAAGCGATCCGTCCCTGATCCAGACCGTTACCGAAATTCTGCGTGTCCGGTCAGAGGGTGGGGTAACCGTTTCCGACATTACGGCGCTTTCGGAAAACAAGGTGCAGTATATCGCCCGTCTGGGCGAGTTGTGCCTGCCGGTCCGTGTGGTACGGGAACCGGCGGAACTGCCGCCGCAGGCGTTATATGAACTGCCGGTTTTGCTGGACGGTTTTTCCGCCCCGGTGGTCGCGCTGCCGGAAATCGAGCATGAGGTTTGCCGCCGATTGATCGGTCTAACGTGGGAACTGCCGCTGACTGGTCGGGCGGACGCGCTGTTTGATTTATATTTCTGGTCCGTTCAATTCAATTTCACAGGTGAGGAACTGCTGCCCGTGTTGCAGGAACATCTGACGAAAAGCAACCTTTCGTCCGCGGTGCTGAAATCGACTTTCGCGCTGTGGAAAGATCCGTCGCTGGAACGCCGTTGGCGCGCCTTCGTGAAAGACGCCGGATTACGTCCCGATTTCAGAACGGCACTCGGTCGGGTCGCAAAGTTTCTGCGGCCGGTCTGGGAAGCGGTGGCGGAAAACAGCACCCTGGAAAAAGATTGGGATGCTCATGCCGGACGCTGGGAAGATCGGTCGCATCTGGATTAAAGTATAGCGTGATGAAAGTTTACGGCAATCCGGCAAAGATGTTTTCCCGGAATGCGGATTTGGCTGAAAATATGGACAAATCAGAATTTGCGGAGATAGATGAAGACATGAAAAACAGAAAAGAAGAAAAAGAAAGGCGATATTATAACAAAAAACTTATCTTGGATGGGCTGAAAAGAGAAGAACACACAGTCCGTAAGGTTAATTGGGTGGAATTTGGAATATACGGCATGGGTTGCTTTATCGGATTATGGTTGAATAGCATTGTCCCTGTTGAAATGCTCATTATAAACAGTTTTGTGCGTTTTGCAGTTAAAGCATTGATAGTAGCTGTTTGTATTGTGATTACCGATATAGTTGTATATAAACTGAAAAATATAATTAAAAAGTTTATTCTATATTTTAAGAAATGAAAAATCCTGATTTGAAAAAATTACCCGCCGAAAAGGAAATAAATTT
>JAZRWX010000056.1:0-3114 GCA_045599905.1 Acutalibacteraceae bacterium | reverse complement strand
ATGAAATTACGGCAAAGCACCTGAAAAGCTGTTTTCCGAATCTCAAAATCGGCGGACCGGCTTTGGCACACGATGGAAATTGGGCGGATGCCTTTTTGCGTGAAATGCGGAAAAGAAATGTTCCGCTTGATTTTTTCTCCTGGCATAAATATACAAAATACCCCGAAGAAGTAGTCACGCGTGCCAATCGCGTCCGGGAAATGCTTGACGCACACGGATATGAAAAAACCGAAAGTATCCTCAACGAATGGAACTATATCAGAGGTTGGGAAGAAGAATTTGTTTATTCGGTGCAAACAATTCACGGATTAAAGGGTGCCGCATTTACCATGGCTTGTTTTTGCCTTGCTCAACCCTCATCCATTGATATGCTGATGTATTACGATACCCGTCCTTCCGTTTATAACGGTTTGTTTGACTATTATACCCGTAAAAAATTAAAGGGTTACTGGCCGTTCTACTGGTACGGGATGTTCTACGACCTTGAAAATGAAGTCCGGGCCGTTAATGGGATCGCAAACACCTATTCGCTTTGCGGATTGGATAAAGACGGAAAAATCATGGCGATTGTTGCCTGCTATTCCGAAAATGATCAAGTCGAAGGCAGGCAGATTTCTGTGGATTTCGGAAGAACGGGAAAATTTGAGATTTACGCGGTAGACAGCACGCATGACGGAGAGTATATCGAAACCACCGACGTACCGGTTCTCAATATGGAACGTAATAGTTTTGTTCTGATAAAGGAAAAGTAAGGCTTTCCGGTATGATCCGTCGGCTTGCAGAATGTAAGGATTTATGCCCGAAAAACCGCCTTTTTTCGCCGAATTATACAAATATTGCTTTTGCCGGAAAAATCGGAGGAACCTATATTGATTTTTATTATATAATATGTTATACTTGGTCGAAAATCGAGCGAAACCGCGACGAATTATAAGCAAATTTTGCGAAGTTGCAAGCAAAAATTGCTTTTGATTTTCCCCGTCATTGATAAAAAGGCAAACGGTGCTATTCTAATAATTAAAATGCTTCATATGAAACCGTATGAAACACATGGTTTGATCCAAGCAAAAAGGAAAGTCGGAAATCAATTCATAATGGTGATATAACGGATCAGGGAAAGGAATGAAACGCTTCGTGAATAAGAAAATCAACAGTTTTATCGAAGAAAACGAATCGCAACAGGTTGAATTGTTAAAAGAACTTTGCGCAATTCCGGCGCCTTCCCATAAGGAAGATGCCCGCGCTGAATTCTGCAAAAATTGGTTTGTGCAGATCGGCGCGCGGGATGTATATATCGACGGTGCCAAGAATGTCGTGGTGCCGATCGGATGTGCAAACAGCAACGCGATCACCGTGATCGTTGCGCATACCGATACCGTTTTCCCGGATCTTGAACCGATGCCGTTCAAGGAGGACGGCGATATTCTGCGCTGCCCGGGCATCGGCGATAACACCGCTTCACTGGTCGCGCTAATGCTGACCGTCAAATTCTTTCTGCAAAACGGAATAACACCGAAAGACGGTGTGCTGTTCGTCTGCAATGCGTGTGAAGAAGGTCTCGGTAACCTGAAAGGCACCCGTGAAATTTTTAATGATTATGCCGGCCGCATCAAACAGTTTATATCGTTTGACGGTGCGCCGCTTTACCGTTTTGACGACCGCTGTGTCGGTTCACATCGGTATCACGTGACCGTTGAAACCGAGGGAGGCCATTCATACAGCCGCGTCGGTAACGAAACCGCGCTGCACCGCCTTGCCGAGATCATCGGTGCGATTTACGGTATCGAGGTGCCGCAGGTCGAAGGGAGCCGCACGACTTATAACGTGGGGACTGTTTCGGGCGGCACGTCGGTCAATACGATCGCCCAAAAGGCGGAAATGCTTTGTGAATACCGTTCCGACAATGTGGAATGCCTGCAAATCATGCGGGAAAGATTCGAAAAGATCTTTCATGATGCTGACACCGAAAAAGTGCGTGTTACGGCGGAACTGATCGGCGAGCGGCCGTGCGCGAAGGGCGTGGACCCCGAGTCGATGAAAACACTTTCCGATACCTGCGCCGGGGTTCTGCATGACTGTATTGATCGGGAAGCGGAATTTTCCAGCGCTTCTACCGATTGTAATATTCCGCTTTCGCTCGGCATTCCGGCAATTTGCGTCGCCGTCTATGATGGCGGCGGTGCGCATACCCGTGAGGAATGGCTGAAAAAAAGCAGTTTGCCGATCGGGTTGCAACTCGGGATCTGCTACGCGCTGAAACTGACGGACAGCGATTATTGAAAAGGGGGAAAGAGCCATGAAATTTACGGCGGTCGGCGATTTTCTGATCCAGGAGATATTCGATACCGATTATACGGGATTTGCGGAGATCAAAAACTATATCATGCGCGGAGACGCCCGCTTTTTTAATTTGGAAACCACGATCAATGAGGCGGGCAGTTGTTTCGCGTCGCAATTCAGCGGTGGCTCTTATTTAAGGGCGGTTCCGCAGGTGATCGGGAATGCCGAAAAATTCGGCTTCAATCTTGTAAGCACCAATAATAATCATGCGCTGGATTTTTCTTATAACGGATTGGTAAGCACCCTTGAAAATGTTGAAAGATCCGGGCTTTTGGCGGCCGGAGTCGGCATGGACCTTCAACAGGCATCGGCACCCGCGTATTTGAAGACCGAAAACGGTACGGTCGCGTTTGTTTCGGTCTGTACGTCCTATAATCCCACCGCTTTGGCAGGAAATTCCTCAAAATGCTTTCCGGGAAGACCGGGCGTAAACGGTTTGCGGCATAAAGATATTATTCAGATCACGGAACAGCAGATGGATCAGCTGAAAGCGATCGCCGCCGCGACCGGGATAAATGCCGAAAGGGACGATGAAAGAAAAGCCGGCTATCTGACCGAGATTCCAGACGGATACTTTGAATTTGATGGGCGGTTGTTTGAGGTTTCGGACAAGCCGGGGATTCGTGCCGAAATGAATCCCGATGATTTAAAGCGTATTCTCGATTCCGTCATCAAAGCGAAAGAAAATGCGGATCATGTTTTTGTTTCGTTGCATGACCATACGTTTTATGAATGTATAGAAAATGTTCCTCCCTTTTTAGAGGAGTTTTGTCA
>JAZRWX010000055.1:0-9649 GCA_045599905.1 Acutalibacteraceae bacterium | reverse complement strand
ACAATCGTGGAATTGCAAGCCTTAATTGATACAGGCGAACAAAATGAGCTTGATTTATATCAATTCCTTGAAAATGTGCGCAAATACACAGATCCAAAGGAATTGACAACGGAACTGCTGAATGACTTGGTTGACAAAATTGTGATACACGCTCCCGATAAGAGTAGCGGAAAGCGTAAACAGAAGATTGAAATTTACTACAAATCTGCCGGAATTATCAATATCTGCAATGAGGACTGCGTTGCGGATGATGGCAGAAAAGAGCGTTGGCAGAAGAACCCTGCCTAAAACGCAGAATGGCGGAACAGTCTTCACTGTTCCGCCACACTACATATTTACTTCGTTATCGCACCTCGGCTAATCGGAAGAGCGTTTTTGATATTGTTCTAAAACGATTAACGCTTGCTGAACTGCGGTGCACGACGTGCGCCTTTGAGACCGTATTTCTTTCTTTCCTTCATACGCGGATCGCGGGTGAGGAAGCCGGCCTTTTTCAGTTCCGGACGAAGTTCGGCGTCTGCCTGCAACAAAGCACGGGCAACACCGTGGCGGATCGCGCCGGCCTGACCGGTCACACCGCCGCCTTCAACACGGCAGACAATATCAAACTTGTCAGCGTTGTCGGTCAGCGTCAGCGGCTGACGAACGATAACTTTCAGGGTTTCAAGACCGAAATAATCGTCGATATCGCGGTCATTGATGGTGATTTTACCGGTGCCGTTGTAGACACGTACACGGGCGACAGAACTTTTTCTTCTGCCGGTGCCGTAGAAATAGGGCTTACCTTCAAACATAATTCCTGTCTCCCTTCTTAATAGTCAAGCTTTTCGGGCTTCTGAGCGACCTGAGCGTAATTTTCGCCGGCATAGATATGCAGACGGGTCAGCGCTTTGCGGCCGATGGTGGTATCCGGGACCATGCCCTTGACCGCCAGTTCCATTGCCAGTTCCGGACGGGTAGCCATCAGGGTCTTATACTGAACTTCTTTCAGACCGCCGATGTAGCCGGTGTGACGGCGATAATACTTGTCTTCCAGTTTCTTACCGGTCAATACTGCCTTTTCAGCGTTGATGACAACGACGTGATCGCCGCAGTCAACATGGGGGGTAAATTCGGGTTTGCCTTTTCCGCGAAGCAGATCGGCAACCTTGACGGCGGTACGGCCAAGCGGCTTACCGGCGGCGTCAATAATATACCATTTACGCTGAATTTCAGCAGGTTTTGCCATAAATGTAGACATCATTCAAAACCTCCAAAAATTTTTGTTTTTTTAATCAGCCCGATTATAATACCACAAGTTGCTACCCTTGTCAACACTATTTTTAGTAAATTTTAATTTATTAATCACAATCTCTGTTTTTCTCCCGTTTTCTCACATTTTCTCTTAAATGCTCGCTTGCCATTTTTAAAATTTTCGTATAAAAAAGCCCCGTTTCGCAAAACGGGGCACATTTTACTGGCTAATACGGGAAATTTCGCTGTACCGGGCCGTGTCATAGACGGTGATGCCGTGCCCCCGGGTCAGGTACAGACAGTCCCCGATATAGATGCCGCGCACGTCGGCATCGTCCCCGGTCGGGATCGACGCCAGCTGCCGGAATCCGTTTTCGGCGTCGAAAACCCGGTAATAGGAATTGTCGTCACAGTAACACTGGAAAGCGACGATCCCGCGTTCGGTATCGACAACGCAGGCCTTGTGGTCGTAAAGCGCGCTGGAATGATAAGCGTCCTCTACACGGATCTTGCCGGATTCGGTCACGTTAGCGGGATCGCGGATATCAAACATGGAAAGTTTGATGCAGTCGGCGGCGCCGTCTTCCACGTCCGCGTCCATGCCGATCCCCAGCAGTTTCCCGTCACCGAACGGGAACAGGAAATCGGAAAATCCGGGGATTTTGAGTTTTCCGATGATTTTCGGATTTTCGGGATCGGACAGATCCGCGCTGAACAGCGGATCTGTTTCACGGAAAGTCACAAAGTAGGCGGTTTTGCCCATAAACCGGACGGAATAGACCCGTTCGCCGGGGGCAAGGTTGTCAATACAGCCCAGCACCCTGAAATTTTTATTCAGTACGGTCAGTTTGGCGTGGGTAGTGTCCCGCGCGATCAGATCGGAATCGGTGCGCTCGGTTTCAAATTCCCGGACGGTGGTCACAAAGCGGAACGTGCCGTTGTATTCATCCATGGAAAACTGATTCAACAGTGTGCCGTCGATTTTTCCGGTCGCCGTTTCGGTAACATCGCCGTCATTCAGCGTAAAGCAGGTCAGCAGGGTGGAACTTTGGGCGGCCTCTTTCTCATAGTAGCAGGCACGCGCCAGTACCAGATATCCGGTACTGCAATAAACGGTGCCGCCTCCGCCCAACACGGCGGTGTCGGAAACCGTTTTTGCCGTTTTGGTGTCAAACGCGGCGATCACGGTATAGTCGGGCCGCAGGTCGTCAAAAGGATAAATGCGGATGTGATCGGCTTTGACGGGCTCCATGGCATCGTTACAGCCGACAGAGGGCACAAAGGTTTCGGGGTCGTTTTTTTGAATATCGCCGTAAACGGTATGATCGGTAATCATATACAGCGTATCGCCGATCATACGGGAATCAAACAGGTGACCGCTTTGATTGCAGGTGCCGACTTTGCTGATCTTCGCGGGATCGCTGATATCATAAACGACCGCGTTGGAAAGGGAAATCAGTCTTCCTGCGGAAGCATACGAAAAGTTGGCGTGTCTGGTGCAAAGAACGACCAGCCGATCTTCGGTCAGATACAGATCGGTGATATACTGATTATATTTTTTGTTTCCGCCGATCTTCAATTCCTTATGCAGACGGGACTTTTTGCCGTCTGCGGCAAAAATACGAACCGACTGTCTTTCCCGGCTGACGGTATAAATGAATTTACCGTCGGTTTTTACGATGTCGGCCTCATCAACACCGTCGACCTGGATGTTGGTTTTGGTGTGGCTTGCCGTCCGTGCGGCGGACGCCGTATCGTTGACGGCGGAATTGTATGTTTTTGCGACGGCGCCTCCGGCGTTCACAAAGGAACCGTCCTCCATTTTTATCGTATTGCTGTAAGGGTCGTCGTACCGGGTCAGCTTTTCAAGTTTCTCGTACAGGTCGTCATAGCTTTGCGACGTTTTCAGCGGACTGTTTTTTAACGGCACGACCGTTTCTTTTCCGGCGACCGGGGCTTTTGATTTGGGCAGCAGTGTGGTCGTTAAAACGACCGCGCAGGCGCAGGCGACTGCGGCGAATGAAAGTCCCCAGATCATGCCGGCACGGCGTTTCGGGCGGCCGGATCGCGTTCCGCCGTCATTCAGATTTTCGGCAACGGTCTGCAAAACAGCCGGGTCGGGTTTGATCCCGTTCATTTCTTTTTTGTAATCGTCCTCAAACATCAGAATTCAACTCCTTGCAGTAATTCGCGCAGTTTTTCACGTCCGCGATTCAGTTGGGATTTTACGGTCGAGGGTTTGGTTTTCAAAAGCGCGGCGATCTCGTTGACGGCATAGCCCTCAAAATAGAACAGGTGAATAACGGTACGGTATTTGACCGGCAGTTTCAGCACGGCATCCAGCGTACCGTTTTCGGGGAATTCCCGGTCGTCGGAAACGGATTCGTCCAGCGCGGTGGTATGCCGGCGCCAGGCGCTGGTATGCAGACTGTTGGAACAGTTCACGGTGATCCGGATCAGCAAAGCACGTTCGTGTTCGTCCGATTCGGCGGGTTTCCCGCGGCGCATATAGCGCAGAAATACCTCTTGCAGAACGTCTTCCGCGTCGGCGCTGTTCTTCATTCTGGCAAATGCCAGCCGGTATACCATATCGGCGTATTTTTCAAAAGCGATCGCAGTGTATTGATTCACGTCCATAATTTTCTTCCCCTCTGTATTGAATACCGCGCAGCAGGGCAAAAGGTTGCAAAAACGGTCAGGAAATTTTCCTGACCGTTTCGGTTTTATATGTTGAACAGCAGATTTTCGTATCCCGGATACGGCCAGTATTCCCGTGCGGTCAAAGATTCCGCTTCGTCCGCGGCATGGCGCAGATTTTCCATCGTGAACAGAACTTTATCATGATAACTTCTTGCCCTTTCGGCGATCTTGGGTTCAAGACCGGAAACGGTCATCTGCGTTTTCAGTTGATCGACGCCCTTATACAGCGCGGTGTTCAGCGCCGAAAGGCGATCCAGCAGTTCACGCTCGACCGTAACGTCGGCATCGGGCGAGATTTCCTTTTTGTGGGTGATGGTCGTGCAAAGATCGTCGGTATATCGGGTAATGGCGGGAATAACGTCCTTGTAGATCATGGAACTTAACGTCAGTCCCTCGATTTCCAGCGTTTTGCAGTAGTTTTCCAGCGCGATTTCCACCCGTCCGTTCAGTTCTTCCGGCTTGAAAACGCCGTGCCGTTCGAACAGCAGAACGTTTGCGCTGTCGCACAGGTGGGGAATGGCGTCCACCGTACTGCGCAGATTCAGCAAACCGCGCTTGGCGGCTTCTTCGCGCCATTCATCCGAATAGCCGTCACCGTTGAATATGATGCGTCCGTGATCCCGCATGGTGTCACGGATGATCCGGTGTACTTCACTTTCCAGATCGTCCGCCTTTTCCAGACGGTCGGCATAGGCGGCGAAAACGTCGGCGACCATGGTGTTCAGCATGGTGTTGATATCCGAAATGGAAGAACCGCTGCCCAGCATCCGGCATTCAAATTTATTGCCGGTAAAGGCGAACGGTGAAGTGCGGTTGCGGTCGGCATTGTCCCGGCGGATGCGCGGAATAATGTCCGTGCCGACACTCATATTGATCCGCTTGGCGTCGTTGTGGTGGACCCCGATGGCAATATCGGAAAGAATATTGGTCAGTTCTTCGCCCAAAAATACCGAAACGATGGCGGGCGGTGCTTCGTGCGCGCCCAGCCGGTGATCGTTCCCCGCGGTAGCGACCGCGATCCGCAGCAGATCCTGATGCTTGTCCACCGCTTCGATCATGGCGGCAACGGTCAGTAAGAACAGCAGATTTTCACTCGGGCTTTTACCCGGTTTCAAAAAGTTGACGCCCGTATCGGTGGAAATGGACCAGTTGTTATGTTTTCCGCTGCCGTTGACTCCCTTGAAGGGTTTTTCGTTCAGCAGACAGACCAGACCGTGCCGCAGCGCGACCTTTTTCATCATTTCCATGGTCAGTTGGTTGTGATCCGCGGCAATGTTGGTGGTCGTGAAAACGGGCGCCAGTTCGTGCTGTGCCGGCGCGGCTTCGTTATGTTCGGTTTTTGCCGGTACGCCCAAACGCCACAGTTCTTCGTCCAGTTCACGCATGAACGCGGCGACCCGGGGCTTGATGACTCCGAAATAGTGATGGCTGGTTTCCTGACCTTTCGGGGGCGGTGCGCCGATGAGCGTCCTACCGCAGAAGATCAGGTCGGGGCGTTGATCGTAAAGACTTGCGTCGACCAGGAAGTATTCCTGTTCCGCGCCGACCGTGGTGTTGATGTAGCGCACGTCGTCCATGCGGAAACATTTCGTAATGCGCAGGGCCTGCTTGTTAATGGCGGCCATACTGCGCAGCAGCGGCGTCTTGGCATCCAGCGCCTGTCCGCCAAACGAACAAAACGCGGTGGGAATACATAACGTATGATCCTTGACGAAAGCATAGGAACTGGGGTCCCAGGCGGTATAACCGCGCGCTTCAAAAGTGGCGCGCAATCCGCCGGACGGGAAGGACGACGCGTCCGGTTCGCCCTTGATCAGTTCCTTGCCCGAAAACTCCATTATTACCCTGCCGTCCCCGGTTGGCATGATAAAACTGTCGTGCTTTTCGGCGGTAATGCCGGTCATGGGTTGGAACCAATGGGTAAAGTGCGTGGCACCTTTTTCAATTGCCCAGTCTTTCATGGCGGCGGCAACAACGTCGGCGATCGAAGCGTCGATCTCTTTCCCTTCGTCAATGGCCGCTTTTAACGCCAGATACGTTTCTTCGGGCAGTCGTTCTTTCATGATCGCGTCATTGAAAACCATACTGCCGAACAGTTCGTTGATCTTTTCCATAACAGCACCTCAAAAAATTCTGCCGCCGTACGGCGGATACAATAAAAACAGTATATCGTGAAAAGCCGGATTTGTCAATCTTCGGGGAAAATAAAAGGAAAAACGGAACGGATACTGTATTTTGATTAATAAAATAAAGTGGAACATGAAAATACATTTATATTATTTTCCAGTAGAAGGTCACGAAGCCGTCGGCGGTCCCCAGATTGTCGATTTGAATGTTGGCGTTTCCCGATTTGTCAAGGGCGGACTGAACGGGGCGGACGGCGGCGTTCGGGTCGTCGAAGAATTCCTGATAATAGGCGTCGTCGGCAATGCGGAACTGCAATTTTTCAGCACCGTTTCGGACGGCGACAATGATCTGCGCGGCAATTCTTTCGGGGTCGCTGTGATCAATTGACAGACCGTTTTGAACGTAATAGTTGTACGCCGTTTTCTTGCAGGCAGGCACAAACAGATTAAACTGCCCCTTTTCGACCGCTTCCGTTTTCGCTTTGGCGGCAAGGGGCGCAACGGTGTGATTCTTTCGGATATCGGCATCGTTCAGATTAAAGAAATAATAACCGGTCCCGTCGGGCAGATCGTCCCACGTAATGTCCAGATGATACCACCCGTCGGGCATCTGCACCAGATTCCACATATGACCTTCGCCTTTGTAGCTTCCGCTGATGACCGTGCAGGGCAGATGTGCTTTTTGGCACAGGTACTGCATGGCGCGCGCATATCCTTCACAGACGGCTTCCCCGTTGACCAATGCGCCGTATACCGAATATTTCAGATCATCTTTCCCGGATTCATCATATATAACGGATTTGCAGATGCGGTCGTGCAGGTACAGTTCCGCCTGATAGGGGTCGTCCGGCAGATTCTGCAACAATCCGGCGGCACGGTCATCCAGTTCCTGCTTCATCCGTTCCAGTTCTCCGGCGGGAAGAAGATAATCAAGATCATATCCGTTTGCGTGATAGGAAAAAGCCACCTGGATTTCCGGCGCGTCTTCGGTCCCGGTATTGTTCATCAGATAATTGACCGGCAACCAGAACATTTCGGGGTGATCATTGGTCATGGCCTGAAAGGCGATGGCAATATCGGTCTGAAATTCCCGACCGCAGTTTCCAAGACGGAACCAGCCGTCGGTCATGGCGTCGGCGGCGGAATACAGGGTGCGGTAAATACGTTTCTGTTCCGCTGTCAAAGCGGCATAATTGAAATCCGAAACGCTTTTTTGCCGGAAGTAATCGGAGTCGCCGATTTCGGCGGCATTGTCGTTTTTGCTGTCGATCAGTACACCGGAAAATTTTTCTGAAAAATGTTGAGTGTATTGTGAAACTGTGTTTTTGACTTCGGTATGGATGTCATAATACCAGTTTGCAGCAATACAAAGCAAAATGAATATAGGGGCGATTATATAGGGTATATATTTTCGCATAATAACTCCTTATACGATGTATTTCAAAATCGGGATCTTTTTAACGACCCGGATGCCTGACGCACAGAAAACCGATCGTATTTTCAATCCGGTTCCGTACTATTGGTTTGCTTCTGTATAGATAATTACCGTTGCGTGTAAATCCCGAAAATAGGGGATCCATGCCGTATACCGTTCGGAAGAAATCTGCGGATCGGATTTTTTGAATATGACCGAAAGATCGTCCCGGTCCAATCCGAACCGTCCGGCATTCCGAAGAAAAGAAGCCCATAATTCCCGACAGATATCCACATCGGGACGCGTTGCCATCAGATCCGCCGCCTGCACGCCGGGCAGACGGTACAGACCTTCTTTTTCACCGATTTCCAATCCGCCGACGCGGTCGATCAGATCGATCGTCCGCGATCGGTCAAACGTGCAGACGCAATCGGGGGAAACGGTCACGTCCGTTTCCGGCAGAACGGTAACGGAACGTTCGGAAAACCGCAGGTATAAATACCATTCGTCGTCATTGAAAAAGCGGCACAGCAGAACGGTATCTTCGGGCGTTTTTCCGTAAGGGATGCGGCTTTCGCTTTTTTCAACCGGCATACTGCGTTCTGCCGGCGGAACAAATTTCAGATAGCCGTAGGAAACGGCGCAGAAAACCGCCAGACTGCAAAAACTGACAGCCGCGGTAAATAAAAACCGTTTGAATCGGGTCATGACAAAACCTCGCAGATCGTTTTGTCATTAGTTTTCGCTCGAAACGGGGGAAATATAAATTATGTACTTATAAATGAGTGGATATCGGCAAACATTTCATCCTTGCAGGTGTCGTTATGGATCTCGTGCCGGCAGTTTTCATACAGCCGCAGTGTAACGTCCCGGACACCGGCTCCTTTTAACCGGTCATATACCGCCGTCACGCCTTTGCCGTAGTTGCCGACGGGGTCACGGTCGCCCGCGATCAGCAGGACAGGCAGGTCTTTTCTGAAAGCGGAAAACCATTTTCTTTTATTACAGCGCGCGTTCAACTCGACCAGATCGTGCATGGCGGAAACCGTAAAATGGAAAGTGCAGAACGGATCTTTTTCGTACCGTGCAATGACGGCACGGTCTTTGGTCAGCCAGTCGTAGGGGGAAAGTCCCTCGAATTGCCTGTTATACGCGCCGAAGGCAACGCTTTCCACCAACGGGGAAATATGCTTTTCCCCGAAAAGCAGGCGCATTACGTCGCAGATCAGCAATCCGACGGGTGCCGCCGGATTCGGCCCGCCTGTTCCGCAGACGATCAGTTTCGTTCCGCGAAATTCCGGCTTTTCCGCCGCCAGCCGGACGATAAACGATCCCATGCTGTGCCCCATCAGGACCAGCGACAGATCGGGGTATTCTTTCTGTACGGCATCTTCAAATCGGATGACATCCTCGACCAGATACCGCCAGCCGTCCTTATGGGCGATAAACCCTAACTCGCTTTCATCCCGCGCGGTTTTTCCGTGACCCAGATGATCGTAGCCGAAGACCAGATATCCGGCATCCGCGAGAAAAGACATCAGCGGATCGTAACGGCCGATGTATTCGGTCATGCCGTGGACAAGGTGAAACAGCCCCTTGATTTCGCTCTGCGGTTTGTAGATCACACCCGAAAGGGTATGTATGCCGTCGGCGGACGGCACGGAATAATCAGTTACGGTATGCATACTTTTCCTCCGTCAAGTCAGGATTTGTCCGTCTGTTCCGCGAAAACCAGCGTCGAGCGGACGGCACGCCGCCAGCCGTTCAGCAGTTCTGCGCGCCGTTCGGCTTCCAGTACAGGCGTATATACGGTGTTGTTTGTTTGAAGCGTTTCCAGTTCGCTGATGTCGTTCCAAAGCCCGACGGTCAATCCGGCAAGAAAAGCGGCGCCCAGCGCGGTCGCTTCCGAATTGGCGGGCTTGATGATTTTCAAATCTGAAATATCGGACTGGAACTGCATTAAAAATCCGTTTTCGGCGGCACCGCCGTCGGCTTTCACCGAAACGACCTCGGTGCCGGTATCGGCGCGCATGGCGTCGATCAGATCATTGGTCTGGTAGGCAATGGATTCCAGCGCGGCACGCACAATATGATCCCGTCCGCTGCCGCGTGTCAGACCGACCATCGTCCCGGTGGCGTACATATCCCAATAAGGCGCGCCCAACCCCGAAAAAGC